>JAHHSF010000037.1 GCA_020025375.1 Oscillospiraceae bacterium
ATTACCCTGCCAGGGGGGCTTTTTTGTACTGTCCGCACAAAATGGGGCAGTTCAAATACAAATGGACGGGGGGCTTTGATTTTTATTAGCAGAGCTTGGCTCCGGCGGGAATCGCATCATCCACCATGAGGAGGTTCAGCTTTTCCTCCCCATGTTCGTTGTGGACGGCGGAAAGAAGCATACCGCAGCTTTCCTGGCCCATCATCTTGCGGGGGGGCAGGTTCACGATAGCCACCAGGGTCTTGCCCACCAGCTCCTCGGGCTTATACCACATGGCGATGCCGGAGAGAATCTGCCGGTCGGTGCCGGTGCCGTCGTCCAGGGTGAACTTCAGCAGCTTGGCGGACTTCTTCACAGCCTCGCAGGCCTTGACCTTCACGGCCCGAAAGTCGGACTTGCAGAAGGTGTCGAAGTCCACCTGCTCCTGGGCGTATGGCTCAATCTCCAGGGCGGGGAGGGCGGCCTTGGCCGCCTCGGCCTGGAGGGCCTCCAGCTCGGCCAACTCCTTCTCCGCGTCGATGCGGGGGAAGAGGTTCGCCCCCTTGCTCACGGTGACGGTGGCAGACAGGCTCCCCCACTGGGCGGCGCTCTCCCAGGAACGGCAAGCATCACAAGCGCCAATGCGCTCGAAAATCTGTTCGCAGGAGCTGGGGATGAAGGGGCTCAGGAGCACGGTGCAGACCCGGATGGTCTCCAGCAGGTTGTAAAGCACCCGGGCCAGGCGGGCGCCGTTCTGCTCCATATCCTTGGCCAGGGCCCAAGGGGCATTCTCGTCGATATACTTGTTGGCCCGGGAGATGACCTGGAAAACCTCGGCCAGGGCATCCTGGAACTGGAAGCGCTCCATGGCCGCCTCATACTTGCCACGGAGGGCGGAGACCATGGCGGTGAGACCACCGTCCAGGGCCTCGTCGGTCTGCTGATTGGCAGGCAAGGTGCCGCCGAAGTACTTCTCCGCCATGGCGGTGGTGCGGCTGACCAGATTACCCAGGTCGTTGGCCAGATCCACGTTGATGGTCTGGATGAGGGCCTCGTTGGAGAAGTTTCCGTCGGAGCCAAAGGGGAAGGTCCGCAGGAGGAAGAAGCGCAGGGCATCCACCCCGAACCGCTCGGCAAGGATATAGGGGTCCACCACGTTGCCCTTGGATTTGCTCATCTTGCCGCCATCCAGGAGGAGCCAGCCGTGGCCGTACACCTTCTTGGGCAGGGGCAGGCCCAGGGCCATGAGGATGGCGGGCCAGATGATGGAGTGGAAGCGGACGATTTCCTTTCCCACGAAGTGGACGTCGGCGGGCCAGAAGCTGTCGTAGTCTTCGTACTTGTCATTGTCATAGCCCAGGGCAGTGATATAGTTGGAAAGGGCATCAACCCACACATAGACCACGTGGCCGGGGTCGAAGTCCACAGGCACCCCCCAGGTGAAGCTGGTGCGGGAGACGCACAGGTCCTCCAGGCCGGGCTTGATAAAGTTGTTCACCATCTCGTTCACCCGGGCGCGAGGCTCCAGAAAGTCGGTGTTCTCCAGCAAATCCTGGATGCGGTCGGCGTACTTGGACAGGCGGAAGAAGTAGGCATCTTCCTCAGCATTCTGTACCTCCCGGCCGCAGTCGGGGCACTTGCCATCCACCAGCTGGCTCTCGGTCCAGAAGGACTCACAGGGCTTGCAGTACTTGCCCACATATTTGCCCTTGTAGATGTCCCCCTGCTCATAGAGCTTCCGGAAAATCTTCTGCACGGAGGCCACGTGATAGTCGTCAGTGGTGCGGATGAAGCGGTCGTTGGAGATGTTCATCAGCTTCCAAAGATCCAGAACCCCACGGGGGCCCTCCACGATGTTGTCCACAAACTGCTTGGGAGACACCCCGGCCTCCTTGGCTTTGTCCTCAATTTTCTGGCCGTGTTCGTCGGTGCCGGTGAGGAAGAGGACATCGTAGCCCTGGAGCCGTTTGTAACGGGCCATGGCGTCGGTGGCCACGGTGCAATAGGTGTGGCCGATGTGGAGTTTGTCACTGGGGTAGTAGATAGGGGTAGTAATATAGTATTTATTCTTGTTCATCGGGAGTATCCTCCTTTTCGGCGGTGAGATTCCAGAGAAGCACGGCACTGTGGATGCCGCAGTAGACGATGGAGAAGGCCAGCAGACACAGGACCATAGGCTCGTGACCATCGGCCAGGGAGACGCAGGAAAAGTAGACGGCCGTGAGGGAGAACCAGAGGGTGGTCCGGGTCTGCCCCTTCTCAAAGGAGTGGCCCGCCATGCGGTAGAGGGCCAGCAGGGTGGCAATGATGGCCAGGATGTGGTAGACATAATCCAAAATAATTGGGTCCCCTGCCCGTCTCTGATAGGAGGTGATGAGCCACAGGCAGTAGGTGAAGGCGGGCAGGAGGAGAAAGGCGTTATACTTCCCATCCCCTTCGTGGCGGTAGGCTTGCCGACCCACTATCCCCACGCTCACCCCGGACAGAACGGCCAGCCCAGCCAGCAGAAGGCTGGGAAGGGTCTTTACCGGAGAGTTTACATAACTCCAAATCCCCAAACAACCGCCCCCGATAAGCAGGGCGGCGGCGATAACGTTGCAGGTGATGTAGAGAGGCTCCCCGCAGAAGAAGGCCTGGCAGAAGGGGGCGGCGGTCCGGTCCCGAAGGCGGCGGCGGGCCGCCAGCCCGGCGGCCAGGACGGCCAGAAGGGAAAAGAGGGCCAAAACCAAGGTGGCGGGGGCGCCGGGGATGGGCAGGCCGTTGGGCTCAAAGGCGGTGGACAGCTCCCACCGCCGGAGTAGGAATCCCACCGCCCCGGCCGCCAGGGCGGTCAGCGGGGGGAGGAGGGCTTTTTTCATAGCGAAACGTCCTTTCCAATCAGACATTCTCAGCGTGGGAGGCTTCCAGATACTCGTCGTAGGTCATCTTCCGGTCGATGAACCGACCATCGGCGGTGAAGTCAAAGATGCGGTTTGCCACGGTCTGAACCAGCTGGTGGTCGTGGGAAGCCACCAGCACGTTACACTTCACGGCATCCAGGCCGTTATTGAGGGCGGTGATGGACTCCAGATCCAGGTGGTTGGTGGGCTGGTCCAGGAGAAGGACATTGGCCCCGGAGAGCATCATGCGGGATAGCATACAGCGGACCTTCTCACCGCCGGAGAGGACCTTGACGGGCTTGTAGATCTCGTCATTGGAGAAGAGCATCCGGCCCAGGAAGCCGCGGAGATAGCTCTCATGCTTGTCCTCGGAGAACTGGCGGAGCCAGTCCAGGATGGAGTCGTCACAGTCGTCGAAGAAGGCGGAGTTGTCCTTGGGGAAGTAGGAGAAGGTGGCGGTTTGGCCCCACTTCACGGTGCCCTCATCGGGCTCCAGCTCCCCGGTCAAAATTTTGAACAGGGCGGTCTGAGCATTCTCGTTCTCACCTACGAAAGCAATCTTGTCCCCATGCTCCACGATGAAGCTCACCTTGTCCAGGAGCTTCACCCCGTCAATGGTCTTGGAGACATCCGTGACAAAGAGGATGTCCTTGCCCACCTCCCGGTCAGGGGCAAAGCCCACCCAGGGGTAGCGGCGGGAGGAGGCGGGCATTTCCTCCACCGTCAGCTTGTCGATCAGCTTCCGGCGGGAGGTGGCCTGCTTGGACTTGGACTTGTTGGCGGAAAACCGGGCGATAAAGTCCTGAAGCTCCTTGATCTTTTCCTCGGCCCGCTTGTTCTGATTCTTGATGAGCTGCTGCATGAGCTGGGAGGACTCGTACCAGAAATCGTAGTTGCCCACGTACATCTTGATTTTGCCGTAGTCGATATCCACGATGTGGGTGCAGATGGTGTTCAGGAAGTGGCGGTCGTGGGAGACCACGATGACGGTGCCGGGGAAGTCCAGCAGGGAGTCCTCCAGCCAGTTGATGGCGTCGATGTCCAGGTTGTTGGTGGGCTCGTCCAGCAGAAGGATGTCGGGGTTGCCGAAGAGCGCCTGTGCCAGCAGGACCTTCACCTTCATACGGGGGTCCATGTCGGCCATCTGGGTGGCGTGGAAGTCGGTGGGGATACCAAGGCCCTGGAGGATGCGGGAGGCATCGCTTTCTGCCTCCCAGCCCCCCATCTCGGCAAACTCTTCCTCCAGCTCACAGGCCCGAATGCCGTCCTCGTCGGTCATCTCTTCCTTGGCGTAGATGGCGTCCTTTTCCTTGCCGATGTCGTAGAGACGCTGGTTGCCCATGATGACGGTGTCCATGACCGGGAAGGCGTCATAGGCGTTTTGATTCTGCTTCAGGACGGACATACGGGTCTTGGGCAGGATGGAGACCTCGCCGGAGGAGGGCTCCAGCTGGCCGGAAAGAATCTTCAGGAAGGTGGATTTGCCGGCGCCGTTGGCGCCGATGATGCCGTAGCAGTTCCCCCGGGTGAACTGTAGGTCGGCGTGAGAAAAGAGGGGGGTGCCGCTGTACTGCAAAGACAGGTCGGAAACGGTTATCATATGGTGCTCCTTTATAAAAATAAATATAAATCAAAATTAACCTAAATAGTATATCATAAATTTCTTGCAAAACAAGGGGGCAAATCCCTGAAAACAGCGAAAGCCCCGCCCTTTGGCGGGCCTTTCGGGGAAGCGTACTGGAAATAGGGGAAAAGTTAGGAGGACGGTTCTTCCTGTCCATCCGGGGGAAAAGGACCGCCCCCCCGCCTTGCCGCCCCCGGCAAACGTGTGCTATACTGGACAAAATGGAGGAATGACCATGGACAGCTTATTTTCTTGCCCGGTATGTGGGGCGGCCCTGACCTGTGAGCCAGGGCGGTACATCTGCACCAACGGACACAGCTTTGATATTGCCAAGGAACATTATGTAAACCTTTTGCCTGCCAACCAGATGCACTCTAAGGCCCCGGGGGATGACAAAGAGATGGCCGCAGCCCGGACCCGGTTCCTGGAGGGTGGCTGGTACGGCTCATTGCGTACAAAATTATGTCAACTTGTTGACGAGACCTGCGGACCCTCTCCCGTCCTCCTGGACGCAGGGTGTGGGGAGGGCTGGTACACGGCCGAGCTTGCCCGGACCGTGGCCGCCAGGGGCGGCCGGGCGGCGGGGGTGGACTTATCCAAACCCGCCGTGAAGAGGGCGGCCAAGCGGTGCCGGGAGGCCGAGTTTGCTGTGGCCTCGGTCTACCGCCTGCCCCTGGCGGACGCCAGCGTGGACGTCCTGGTGGACTGCTTCTCTCCCCTGGCGGCCAAGGAGTTCCGCCGGGTGCTCAGGCCGGGGGGGGCGTTTTATTTATGTGGTCCCCGGAGCGAAGCACCTGTGGGAGCTGAAACAGGTCCTCTACGACGCGCCCTATGAGAACGAGGAAAAGACTGAGACCTATCCCGGCTTCACCCACGAGGAGGTGGTCCCGGTGGAGACCGTCTTTCCTCTGACGGAAAAACAGGACCTTTTTGATCTCTTCCGCATGACCCCCTACTACTGGAAGACCCCCAAGGCGGGGAGCGCCCGCCTTGCCGCCCTGCATGAATTAACCGTCACCGCTTCCTTCCGAATTCATGTCCTGTGGTAAGTCTCTTGCATCTTTCCCCATGATATGATAGACTAAGCGGCAAGATTTGAGGTCACGCCCCCGGAAAAAGGGCGTTTGGGTGCGAACGGAGCTTCGCTTGCCTGCTGGGAGACCTTGAATCAGGTAAGCGAACCGGCAAAACAGGCCGGAAAAAGGAAAGGAAGTACACCCATGGAAATCAACGGCGAGCAGGTCAATGAGGTCCTGCGCTACGAGCAGTTAAACCTCTCTCCCGAGGTCATGCGGGCCATCGGCAAGCGGGGCTTCGTAGAGGCCACCCCCATCCAGAGCGGAGCCATCCCTTATTTTATGGACTGGAAGGATGTCATTGCCAAAGCCCCCACCGGCACCGGCAAGACCTTTGCCTTCGGCATCCCCATGGTGGAGCATGTGGACCCCGCAGTGGATAAGGTCCAGGGCCTGGTCCTGGCCCCCACCCGGGAGCTGGCCATCCAGATCCAGGAGGAGCTCCGGGACCTGTGCGAGTTTAAAGCGGGAGTCCGCACCGTCTGTCTGTACGGCGGTGCCCCCATCGACAAGCAGATTCAGACCCTGAAGAAGAAGCCCCAAATCGTGGTGGCCACCCCCGGCCGCCTGATGGACCACATGAAGCGGCGCACCGTCCGCCTGGACGCGGTCCAGACCGTGGTGCTGGACGAGGCCGACCGGATGCTGGACATGGGTTTCATCCATGACGTGACCCGAATTCTGGACCAAATCAAGAACCGGAAGAACCTGGGCCTCTTCTCGGCCACCATCTCCCGGGAGGTCATGGACATCTCCTGGGTCTATCAGCGGGACCCCGTGGAGATCACCGTCCAGGCCGTGGCCGAAAACAAGCCCGACATCCAGCAGTACCGCATTGCCGTGGACCGGGGAGAGAAGGCCGAGCTTACCGCCAAGCTCCTGGAGGCGGGAGGCTACGAGCGGGCCATCGCCTTCTGCAATACCAAGAACATGACCGACCGGCTCACCGGCCTGCTCCGCATGAAGGGCATCCAGGCCGACTGTATCCATGGGGACATCCAGCAACGAATCCGGGAAAAGACCCTGACCCAGTTCCGGGAGGGCAAGCTCCGGGTCCTGGTTGCCACCGATGTGGCCGCCCGTGGTCTGGACATCGACGACGTGGACGTGGTCTTTAACTACGACGTGCCCGATGAAAACGAGTACTATGTTCACCGCATCGGTCGGACCGGCCGGGCAAAGCGCCACGGCGTGGCCTATACCATGGTTTCCACCATTACTGAGGAGATGCGGATGGACGAGATCGAGCGGGGCACCCGCAACGAGGTCAAGAAGCTCCGCTACGCCAAGGGCACCCTTCTGGAAGAGGAAGAGGGCAAATAAATTTTAGCCTGTTTTAATGTTTCGACCAGGATTTTTTAACTTCGTTTGAGTATGATAGAAGCAGAAAGAACGGAAAGGGTGGAACTTAAAATGAAGAAGCTGTACCGTACCGAGGGTCCCGCCGCCATGCTGGCCGGGGTCTGCGGCGGCATCGCCGAGTATTTCAACATCGACCCCAGTGTGGTCCGTCTCATCACCGCCGCCCTGATTTTGGCCGGGGGCCTGAGCCTGTGGGTCTATATCGTGGCCGCCTTTGTGGTCCCGAAAAAGAGCCAAATCTTTCCCGAGGGCTAAAGCAAACGCTCAGGATGGGAATATAGTAAAACAAGCACATATGAGTTTATCCGCCCTGAGCGCCGAGCTGGCCCATGCTATTACGTTTTTCCACGATTATCTGTGGTCACAATGGCAGAACCCCTGTTTTCCTTGTACGAAAACAGGGGTTCTTTGACAGGCTGGAGAGCCCGGAGGACTATGTCCTCCGGGCTCCTGTTCTTTTATTTCCGGTCGCAGAGCAGGCGCAGGGCCTCTACATATCCGAGCAGGCCGTGGCCCCGGATGGTGGCCACGCAGGCAGTCCGGATGTAGGACACCCGGCGAAACGCCTCCCGCTGGTCCGGGTCGGAGACATGGACCTCCACCGTGGGAAGGCCCACCGCCTTCACCGCGTCCAGCAGGGCCACGCTGGTATGGGTATAGGCGGCGGGGTTGATTACGATACCGTCCACCCCATCGAAATAGGCCTGCTGGATGGTGTCCACCAGGGCCCCCTCATGGTTGGACTGAAAGAAGGAGACCCGGACCCCCAGGGCATCGGCCTCGGCCTGGACCAGGGCCTTCAGGTCCTCATAGGTTTCCTTGCCGTAGATCTCCGGCTGGCGGATCCCCAGCAGATTCATATTGGGGCCGTTAATCACCAGAATGTGCACAAAAATCCCTCCAGATGGCGGCGGCGGTCTCCTCCACCGTGCCGTTGTTTTGGATGACAGCGTTCCGGAACCGGGCGTACAGGGGCTCGCGCTCGGCCCACAGGGCGGCAAGGTTGGTACCCTGGGACAGGGGGCGGCCTTCGGTGGGCAGAAGGTCCAGGTCCCGAAGCAGATGGTAAATTCGCCCGTTCTGCCGCAGGGGAGCATAGTTGCGGGAATCCTTCACCACGCCGCCGCCGGTGAGCAAAATTTTACCGGACAGCTTGCCGCAGACCTCCACCGCCCGGCGTTCCAGCTCCCGGAAGGCGGCCTCTCCCTCTTGCGCGAAGAGCGCGGGAATGGAACGGCCGGCGGCTTCCTCCACCCACTGGTCCAGGTCTACGGTCTCCCGCCCGGTGAGCCGGGCCAGGGCCTGGCCCACCGTGGTCTTGCCGCAACCGGGCATACCAATGAGGACAATGTTTTCGGTTTCCCACCGGAGCTGGGCCAGGATTCGCTCGTTCTCCCTGTCGGGGATGGGCTTGCCGAAAAAATGCTCCTCGGCGGCCTTGGCCTGTGCCACCAGCATGGGCAGGCCGTCAGAGCAGGGGATGCCCAGCTCCTCCGCCTGGAGGAGAAGGGCGGTCCGCCGGGGGTTGTAGATGAGGTCCAGCACCCCCTGACAGGCGGGGAAGACGGTCAAGTCCACCGGGGATGCGCCGTTACCGGGGTACATGCCCACCGGGGTGGCATTCACCAGGAAGTCGGCATCGGCGTGGCGGTCCAGGTTTCCGTAGTTGTCCTCCCCCGAGCGGGAGATGACCACCACTTCCCTGGCCCCCAGCCCTTTGGCGCAGGCCACGGCGGTAAGGGAAGCCCCGCCGCTCCCCAGGACAACCACCTTACGCCCGGCGAAGGAGAGACCCGCCCGCTGGACCATGTAGCAGAATCCGGCCACATCGGTGTTGTAGGCCAGGAGCTTCCCGCCACGGCGCACCAGGGTGTTGACACTCCCGATGCTTTTGGCGGCCTCGTCAATCTCGCCGCAGAAGGGCATCACCACCCGCTTGTAAGGGATGGTGACGTTCAGCCCTCCCAGGTCCTCCCGGGCCAGGAAGGCGGGCAGGTCCTCGGGCTCCAGCTCGATCAGGCGGTAGGCCTCACAGCCCAGGGCGGCGTGAATGGGGACCGACCAGCTGTGGCCCAATTTTTGGCCCAATAGGCCGTAAACTTTTTCCCCCATGGTCAGACTTCCGCGTAGCTGCCCAGGAAGGTAAAGCCGTCGCAAAGACGCTCCAGCTCCTCCAGCATGGGCAGGACACCGGGGGCACGGAGGTCGGCCTCCAGCTCCAGGAAGAAGAGCCACTCGAAGTTCCGGCCTACGGCGGGGCAGGATTCCAGCTTGGTCATGTTGATGCCCAGGGCGGCCAGCTTGGAAAGAATCTCGTACAGGGCACCGGGCTTGTTGTCGCAGGAGATGATCAGGCTGATACGGTTGGCCCCGGCGTAGATGGTGGGGTCCTTGGTGATGCAGATGAAGCGGGTGTAGTTATTGTCGCTGTCCTGGATGGCATCGTTCACACAGGCAAGTCCGTACAGGGCGGCGCAGGAGTGGGAGGAGATGGCGGCGGCGTGGCGACTGCCCTTCTCAGCCACCAGCTTGGCGGCGGTAGCGGTATTGTCGCAGGGGATCACCCGGACCCCGTTCAGGCCGCCAAGGAACTGACTGCACTGGCCGAGGGCCTGTTCGTGGGAGTAAATCTCGGTGATGTCCTCCATCTTCACTCCCGGGAGGGCGAGGAGCTCGTGGCGGATGCACAGGCGGGTGGAGCGGACCACGGACAGTCGGCGGCGCTGGAGCAGGTCATACACCGCCCGAACCGAGCCGTTGGAGCTGTTCTCGATGGGAAGCACGCCGAACTTGCACAGGCCGGATTCCACCGCGGCGGCCACCGCCTGAAAGCTTTTGACATAGACGATGCTGCCACGGGGCAGGAGGCGGTCGCAGGCGGCCTGGGAGTTGCCCCCCTCCATGCCCTGACAGGCCACCAGACCGGTCTGGGGAAAGACCTCGTTCCCGGCGGCCTGGGAGGCCTCCACCTGGGCCCGAACCCGGGTGGGGGCCGAGATAAGCTCGGCCTGCCGGGAGCGGGAGAGCTCAAACAGGGTGGAGAAAAGGTGGTAGGCGTAGCGCTCCTTGTCCCCGGCCTTTTCCGTGACCTTTGCCAGAACCTCCCGCTCCCGCTGTTTGTTCAGGATGGGCTGGTGGTGCTCGTTTTTATAGGCGGCGACGGCCTCGGAAAGGGCCATGCGCTCCAGGAAAAGCTGGAGCAACTGGTCGTCAACGGTGTCAATCTTTTCCCGGAGTTCAGAAAGTTCCATGATGTTTACCCTCCAACAAGAAATCTAGCAATACCAAAGCGGTGACGGCTTCCACCACCGGGACGGCCCGGTGGGCAATGCAGGGGTCGTGGCGGCCCCGGACAGTCAGCTCCGCCGGCTCCATCCGGGAGAGGCTGACGGTCGGCTGGGGCCGGGAGATGGAGGGGGTAGGCTTCACCGCCACCCGCAGGGTGACGGGCATCCCCGTGGTAATCCCCCCCAGGATGCCCCCTGCGTGGTTGGTGGTGGTGACAATCTTTCCGTTTTCCACGGCAAAGGGGTCATTGTTTTCCGAGCCCCGCATCCCGGCGGCGGCGAAGCCAGCGCCAAACTCCACCCCTTTCACGGCGGGGATGCCGAAGAGGGCGGCGGCCAGGCGGTTTTCTACTCCGTCGAACATGGGATCCCCTATCCCGGCGGGCAAGCCGATGGCGGCACACTGGAGGACCCCGCCCAGGGAATCGCCCTCCGCCTTGGCGGCCAAAATGGCGGCCTCCATCCGGGCTCCGGCCCCATCGTCCAGAACGGGAAAGGGCTTTCGGGCCACGGCTTCAAACAGCTCCGGGGTAGGGAGCAGGGGGAAGTCTGCATCGTTCTCCCCGCCCACCGAGGCCAGG
>JAHHSF010000038.1 GCA_020025375.1 Oscillospiraceae bacterium
CCTCCTTACCGGGCTGGTCGCCCTGGCGGGCCAGATTCGCCTTCGCCGGCCGGCGGTGGAAAAAGCCCCCACCTCCCTCCCCCCGGTGAGGGTCCCCAAAGCCGACGCGGCGTAATCCCATACAAAAAAGTCCTCTGTTTCATGAAACAGAGGACTTTTGTTATTCTACACGCAGTTGAATCTCGGTGAGGAACTCCTCCTCCCGGTCGGTGTCGTGGGCATCGATGTGATAGAGCTCCACCGGGGCTTCCGCCGGGCGAAGCCCTTCCCCTGCCACGAACTCCTCCAGCCGGAGCAGGTTTTCCCGGAAGCCGGAATAGGGCCCCCGGTAGTAGAGGTGGGCGTACCGCCCCCCGGGCAAGGCCCCGTTCTCCGGCTGGCCAGGCTGGGTGAGGAAAAAAACACTGGCATAATGGTTGTAGACCCCGGCGGCCAGGCTCTTTTTGTCCAGGGCTGCCCCCATGGTCTGGCTGCCAATGATCTGGATAAAATCCTGGTGCTCCTTTTCCAGCTTTTTCAGGAGAAAGTCGATCTCCCCTTCCAGGATAATGTCCTCCCGCAGGGCCACATAGGGCCGCCGGGGGAAGTCCACCACCCCGGCCACGCCAGTGGGCTTGGCCAGGTAGGTCAGAAGCCGCGCCCGGCGCTCTTCCGCCTCCCGGCGCAGGGTCTTTAGCTGGTCCATCCTCCGGGCGAGGATGGACCCTTCCTCCTCGATGAGGGCCAGGGTGCTGTCCACGCTCCGCCGGGTGAGATAGGCGCCGATGTGCTCCACCGGCATACCCAGGTGGCGCAAGCTGCGGATGATATTCAGGGTGCAGATGTCCTGGATGCCGTACATTCGGTAGCGGTTCTCCCCCCGCACCGGGTGGAGAAGCCCCTTTTCCTCATAGTACCGCAGGGTGTCCGGGCAGAGGTCGTAGAGCTTGGCGATCTCACTGATATTGTAAAATTCCCGCATCTCTTCCCTCCCAACAGGCGTTGACAACTGGTATCCATGATTCGCATTTTAACACAGGGCCGGGGGTTTGACAACGCTTTAGAAGCACCGGGTAAAACTTTTCTCTCCCCCTCTTGACTTTCGTATTGTACGAGGGTTTATTATATTGTAAAACCTGAATTTTCAAAAGGATGTGCCCGCTGTGAACCTGTTAAAACGCTTCTTCCGCTTTGTCATCCCCTCCATCGTCTCCATGTGGATCTTCTCCCTCTACACCATCGTGGACGGTATCTTTGTGGCCCATGGGGTGGGGGACCACGCTCTGGCGGCGGTGAATCTCTCCATGCCCTTTACCTCCCTCGTCTTTACCATGGGCATCCTGCTGGCCACCGGGACCTCCACCGTCATTGCCATCTCCCTGGGGCAGAAGGACCTGGACCGGGCAAGGAACTATTTCAATCAAAATTTGCTGGTCACCGCCATCGCCTCCCTCCTGCTGGGCGGGCTGGTCCTTCTCAATCTGGAACGCATCGCCCTGCTGCTTGGGGCCACCGCCTCCACCCTCACCTATGTGAAGGAATATGTGGGCACCATCGCCCTCTTCGCTCCCTTCTTCACCATCTCCTATAACCTGGAGGTTCAGGTGAAGGCCAACGGTGCCCCCCAGGTGAGCACCATCGGGGTGACCGCCTGCGGCCTTATGAACGTCCTGCTGGACTACATCTTCGTCATGCACTTCCACTGGGGAGTGTGGGGGGCGGCTCTCGCCACCGGCCTGGCCCAGGTCACCTCTACCGCCGTCTTTGTCTTCTATTTTCTCACCCACAAGGAGCGCCTTCGGCTGGGCAAGTTTCAGCCCGAGCTCCGGGTCTACCGCCGCATCCTTCCCTTGGGGGTGTCGGACGGATTGGGGGAGCTGTCCAACGGCCTTGTGATATTTCTCTTCAACCGGGTCATCCTAGGGGTACTTGGGGAGGATGCCATCGTCACCTACACCATCATCAGCTATGTAAACACCATGGTCCTCATGACCATGATCGGCACCGCACAGGGCCTCCAACCCCTTGCCAGCTTCCACAAGGGAGCGGGAGAGATCCACGTCTGTCACCAGCTCCTCCGCTACGCCCTGGGCCTCATCGCTGTCCTCTCCCTGTTCTGCTTCCTGGGGGTGGAGATGGGGGCGGCTGGCATCGTGGGCCTCTTCCTGGAAGCGGGCAATCCCCTCATCCCCTCCTCTATCCACGCCCTGAGGCTCTATGCCGTGGCCTTTTCCATTTTGGGCTTCAATGTGGTCCTGGCCGCCTTCTTCACCGCTATGGAGCGCCCCTCCTACGCCTTCCCCATCTCCATCGGCCGAAGCCTGGTCCTCATGGCCGGGAGCCTGTTCACCATGGCCGCCCTCTTCGGTGGGGACGGCATCTGGCTCTCCTCCACCGTGTCCGAAGGGCTTTGCTTATGCCTCTCCCTGTTTTTCCTCCTGCGTTATCGGAGGACCCCTATCTCTTAAAAAAATTTTTCTAAAATCCTCTTGACATTCTGGAGTAAATCAGTTATATTTTAATCAGGAATTGTTCCTATTAACAAAAATCAAAAAGGAGTGTCATCATGGACTTCTATATTTGCAAGCATTGCGGCAACATCATCACCTACGTCAAAAATGCCGGAGTACCCGTAGTCTGTTGCGGAGAGAAGATGAGCAAGCTGGAGCCCAACACCACCGACGCCGCTGGCGAGAAGCACGTTCCCGTCATCTCTGTGGACGGCCAGACCGTCACTGTCAGCGTGGGTAGCGTGGAGCACCCCATGGCCGAGGAGCACTTCATTCAGTGGGTCATCCTGGAGACCGATCAGGGCACCCAGCGCAAGGAGCTGAACCCCGGTGCCAAGCCCGTGGCTACCTTCCAGCTCAGCGAGGGTGAGAATGTGGTGGCCGCCTATGAGTACTGCAACCTCCACGGCCTCTGGAAGGCGTAAACGGAGTGAAATCGAAAAGCCCGAAGGGAGATTCCCTTCGGGCTTTTTGCTGCTGTGAGGAAAATCGATTGATTTTGTGTCCCTTGGTCTAAGGATTGATGTACGAAAACCGGCTAAAATCCAAGGCCCATTATTGAAAACAATAAAGTATCTGGCTGATTAGAGTTACTCCATGATACCCACTATTTATCTCATGGTCAATCTATAAAAGGTATGCTATATTGTTAGTAGATCAGTAATTAAGACTGGCTTCTCATAGAATCACGCACGGCAAATATATTAAGCAAAGGAAGGGATTGGTAATGGCAAAAACAAAGTGCGATTTATTATTCAATGGCTGTAAACCGTTCATCGCTGCACTGCTGGGAGAGGAAAAAGTTAACGCGGTCCTGTCCGATGCGTATGGACGCTACGAGGCGTTATTAGAAGAGAATAAAGGGGAACCGAAAGCTATGGACCCGCATACAAAGGCAAGAATTTATCCCGCCATATCTGTGTTCGAGTCTTTGCTAAAGGCAGGGTGTACCCGTGAGGATGCGGCTCAGGTTATCTATGATTATTATGACTGCTTTGCAAAAAAAGGTGCCAAAAAGCTGCAGACTCTTCTAAAAATTCCCGGATTATATAAAAAGGTTCCTAAACTTGCCTGTAATATGCTGAATAAAGGCTTTGGTGCTAACGCTGGCTTTACATCAATCAAACGCAAGACCGATCAGAACTATATGCACATCGATATGATGGTGTGCCCCTATAACGATATTTGCAGGAAATACGGCTGCCCAGAAATCATAACAGCTTTTTGCCATTCCGATGATATTGCTTATGGAAATATGCACCCGAAGCTGATTTGGGGAAGAACAAAAACCCTGGGTCGTGGCGGCGACTGCTGTGACTTTATCATTCATACGAAGGAATAAGGTTTATGTGACTGAACCCTTTTCACTGTATCGTAAAAAGCAGTGAATAAGCTACCACGTAGTACAATGAAGTTTGCAAAAGTAAATAGGCAATAAACAAGCCATTAGGACTCCTGTAAAAGGAAAACTGTCGAGACAATCATATGGTTCCCAAGGTGCGGCAGGGCGTGTCCACTCGGAAAATGGAGAAGCTGGCACATCTAAGCTGGTCATTTCAGGCCTCACTCCGGCTTGGTTGCGGCGATCCAGGAGTCCTTCCCCGGGGCTTTCTGGCACCGCTGCTAAGCGCAGCTTAATTTCATATTTCAGGAACCCTTTTTCGAACATCCCTTGACGCGGTCTTTGTGGTTTCTTACTCCAGGTTGGCGGAGGCAAAAAAAGAGCGGGCATATCCGTTGGATATGCCCGCTCCAGAGTTGCTGGAAAGGGGGGCTGCTCTTACAGCAGGCCCATCAGGTTGAAGGTAACGATGAAGCCGGAGAACACGATGGAGACGGTGGAGCACAGCTTGATAAGGATGTTCAGAGCGGGGCCGGAGGTGTCCTTGAAGGGATCACCCACGGTGTCGCCCACAACAGCGGCCTTATGGCAGTCGGAGCCCTTTCCGCCGTGGTGGCCGGACTCGATATACTTCTTGGCGTTGTCCCAGGCACCGCCGGCGTTGGACATGAACACGGCCATGGCAAAGCCGGTGACGGAAACGCCGCCCAGCAGGCCCACCACGCCGGTGGGGCCGAGGATGAGACCGGTGAGGATGGGCACCACGATGGCCAGGATGGCGGGGGCGACCATCTCGTGGAGGGCGCCCTTGGTGCACAGGGTGACGCAGGAGGCGTAGTCGGGGTCAGTGGTGCCTTCCATGATGCCGGTAATTTCCCGGAACTGGCGGCGGACCTCCACTACGATGGACTGGGCTGCGGTCTGCACCGCGCTCATGGTGAGGGCGGAGAAGACAAAGGTGAGCATGGCACCCACGAAGAGGCCGGACAGCACGGTGGGGCTGGTGAGGGTGAAGTTCAGGACCTCGGTGGTGCGTTCCTGCACGATGTTGACATAGGAGACCAGGAGGGCCAGGGCGGTGAGAGAGGCGGAGCCAATGGCGAAGCCCTTGCCGGTGGCGGCGGTGGTGTTGCCCAGGGAGTCCAGGGCATCGGTGCGCTCACGGACGGTCTCGGGCAGGCCGCTCATCTCGGCGATGCCACCGGCGTTGTCGGCCACGGGGCCGTAAGCATCGGTGGCCAGGGTGATGCCCAGGGTAGACAGCATGCCCACGCCGGCGATGCCGATGCCGTACAGGCCGCGGTTAAAGGCCTCGGTGAAGTGACCGGCCTCGTCGATGATGACGACGGAGCCGCCAGCGGCGAAATAGCTGATGAGGACGGCGGCGGCCACGATGAGGATGGAGGCTACGGTGGACAGCAGACCCAGGGAGATACCGCCGATGATAACGGTGGCGGCGCCGGTCTCGGAGGAGGCGGCCAGCTTCTGGGTGGGCTTATAGGTATCGGAGGTATAGTACTCAGTGAAGTAACCAATGGCACAACCGCCGACGAGGCCGGCCAGGATGGCGATATACACGCCCCAGCTGCCCAGGAAATACAGGGTCAGGGGAGCGGCGGCGACGGCGGCCAGGATGGCAGCCAGATAGGTGCCGGTACGGAGGCTCTTCAGCAGGGACTTCTGGGTGGCGTTCTCCTCGGTCTTCACGAAGAAGGTGCCGATAATGGAGCAGAGGATGCCCACAGCGGCCAGGACAACGGGGAGGACGATGCCGCCCCAGCCGTAGCCGGCGGAAGCGCCCAGGGCGAAGGTTGCCAGGATGGAGCCGACGTAGGACTCGTACAGGTCGGCACCCATGCCAGCCACATCGCCTACGTTGTCGCCCACGTTGTCAGCGATGGTGGCGGGGTTACGGGGGTCATCCTCGGGGATGCCGGCCTCGACCTTACCCACAAGGTCGGCACCCACATCGGCGGCCTTGGTGTAGATGCCGCCACCCACGCGGGCAAACAGAGCCATAAAGGAGGCGCCCATGCCGTTCATGACCATGATGTTGCCCAGGACAACGGGGTCGTTGATGCCGGCAAGGTAGCGCAGGATGATGAACCAGATGGAGATGTCCAGCAGGCCCAGGCCCACCACGGTGAAGCCCATGACGCTGCCGGAGGAGAAGGCCACGCGCAGGCCCTTGTTCAGGCTCTCGGAGGCGGCCTGAGCGGTCCGGGCGTTAGAGCTGGTGGCAATCTTCATGCCGACGAAGCCGGCCAGCATGGACCAGATGCCGCCGGTGAGGAAGGCAAAGGGAGTAAACTTAGAGAGCATTTCCCCGTCGGTGGCGAAGGCCATGACCAGCAGGACGATGAATACCACCGCAAAGACCTTGGCCACGGTGGTATACTGATGACGCAAATAAGCGTTGGCGCCCTCACGAATGGAGGCCGCAATTTTTTTCATGGTGTCGTTGCCCTCGGAGAAGCTTAACACCTTTTTGCTTTGGGTGAAGGCGAAGATAAGCGCCACAATGGCGCCTACAAGCCCGACCCAAAAGAGATTTTCCAGTTCCATTTTCCCAACTCCTTTGTAATCAAGAACTTTGCCTATCAATTTTACCATATTGGTTTAATTTTGCAAATACCTAAACGCCGAAAGCGGGAGCTTTTTCTCCTTTCTACATTCTGCACGCAGAAATAAAAAAAGGAAAGAATGTTTTTGTGCATTATCACGATATAAAAATCCCCCGCCCAGGCCAACGGCCCGGATGGGGGAGCGCTTCTTTTTTAGATGGTCCACTCGCTGTGGATGACGGCGACGAGCCGATATGCCTCCTGATAGGGGGCAAAGACCAGCTTCAGTCCGCACCAGTCGAAGCCGCCGTACTCCGGGTTCAGGCCTGGGAAGTAATACTCCACGAACCGGGCGTCATGGAACACGTCCTTCACATTTTCCAAAGCGTTTCCCTGGCCGATGACCTGGTCAATGCCGATGACCGGGGCGTTGGCATAGTCGGCGTTGTAGACGTAGCGGTCAAAGTAATCCTTGATGGTGAGGGAGATGGGATCCCCGCTCCCGTCGGCCACCCCCCACTGGTACAGGGTGGTATCTGTGGGCGCACCGGCGATTTGATTGCAGGTGAGGGCCACGTTGGTATTAAGATCCACGGTGGAGTAGGGGGCAAAGACCACGCCCTTCTCGGGGTGGGCCAGGGCGGACAGACCGGCGTAGTCCTGCTTCTGGAGGGCCGCGACCGCGTTGGCCGCGCTCTCTAAAAGGACGGTGTTGTCCTCCACATCCAATGTGGCGGGGGGCTGGGACACCGTGATGGCGGCGGCGGCCATGGTCGCCATGGGGAAGTCTGTATTGTTGGGGCCCAGACAGCCCACGTTGCTCATCAGGCCGATACAAAATCCGACTACCAGCATAATCAGTGAGCTAAAAATAGTTTTTGCCATGGAATCACTCCTTTGCCTGAGGACACTCCTATTTTAAAGAAGAAGAAAAGAAAATACAACAACAAAAAGTTACAGAACTGCATCTCATTTGTCAATGTTGGCAAAAACCTTGCAAACAAGCGGGGAAAACGATATAATACCGCTGTTGGAAAAGACAGTGGCGGGAAGGGTTGCCGCCCCGAAGGGGAAGGCCCTCCCGAGTTTTGTAATGAGGTGAACAGAATGGATAAAGATCTGCGGAAAAAACAGTTTCATATCAACTGTGAGGAGGGGGACGTGGGCCGCTATGTCCTGCTTCCCGGTGATCCCGGCCGTTGCGAGAAGATCGCCGCCTACTTTGATAACCCACAGAAGGTGATGTCAAACCGGGAATATACCACCTATACCGGCACCCTCCTGGGCGAGAAGGTTTCCGTTTGCTCCACCGGCATCGGCGGGCCCTCCGCTGTCATTGCCATCGAGGAGCTGACCGCCATCGGGGCCGACACCTTCATCCGCGTGGGCACCTGCGGCGGCATCAAGCTGGACGTGCAATCCGACGACGTGGTCATCGCCACCGGCGCCATCCGCATGGAGGGGGCCAGCCGGGAATATGCCCCCATCGAGTTCCCCGCTGTGGCCGACTTTTCCGTTACCACCGCTCTGGTGGAAGCCGCCAAGGTCCGGGGCAACCGCTGGCACGCCGGCGTCGTCCAGTGTAAGGACTCCTTCTACGGCCAGCACGACCCCGCCCGGATGCCCGTGAGCTATGAGCTGTTGGCAAAGTGGGAGGCCTGGAAGCGTCTGGGGGTCCTGGCCTCCGAGATGGAGTCTGCCGCCCTCTTCACCGCCGCCGCCGCTCTGGGGGTGCGTTGCGGCTCCTGCTTCCACGTTATCTGGAACCAGGAGCGCCAGGCTGCCGGCCTGGACCAGACCGAGAGCCACGACCTCCACGCCGCCATTGAGGTTGGCATCGGGGCCCTCAAGAACCTCATCCACCAGGACCGGGAGGGATAAGAAAGAAGCGGGAAGCCATCGGCTTCCCGCTTCTTTACATATTCTTATGGACGGCCTGTGGCCTTCCAGGTCGGCCACAGCGGGGGTAGGAGCGGTGTCCCCTCAGGTCGTCAGGCCCAATGCCAGCCCGGCCGCCAGGGCCAGAGAGATCCAGCCCACCGTCTTAATATGGGCGGCTCTCTCCCGCTGGGGAGCGTAGGCGTAAACATAGGCGGCCACGCAGACAGGGAGGGCGACCAGAATGTCCAGAACGGAATGTTGCTTCAGAAAAACGGTAGAGATGCTGATGAGGAAAGCGGCCACACCGAAGGCGAGGCGCCAGGGTGTCGTGCTGAAATGCTTGCTCCTCCACGCGCAGAGGGCCACCGCCACAGAGCCGATCACGTGGAGGGAGGGGGAGACATTCGTGTTGGTGTCGAACTGATAGAAACCGGCTATAAAACGGGTGAAGAGATTGTCCCGCTCAAAGGCCGCCGGGCGAAGCTCTTGACAATTGGGGAAAAGAATGAAGATGACCAGCGCCAGGGAGTAGGATACAATGATGAATTTCATCAGTTTGACAAAGGAATCCGTATCAAACAGGAGCGTATAGATATGGATGCCCAGCAGAAAGACGAACCAGAACAGGTAGGGAATCAAAAAATATTCACAGAAGGGGATGTAATCGTCCAGCGAGCAGTAGATCGGATAATAGGTTTCCCGAATCCACAGCCGCTCCAGGATGAAAAACGCAAGGCCGAACAAAGGCCAGTAGAGCAGATACTTTAAGTGCCGGAATTCCGGTGAATTCAGCTTTTCAAAACGAAATGTTCTATAATCGACCATGTTATGTATAAACTCCTCCATAAAACCGAAAGACCATCCAGGCATGGACCGAATATTAAGAGTATAATCGGAACGAAAATGTCTGTCAAGAGGGCTGCCCTCCCCGGTTTGCCGGGCCGGAAAAATTTTTGACTTGACAAACGCTTCACCAGCCGCTATAATAATCAAGCGGTCTTGAAAAAGACTGATTTGCGGATGTGCTGGAACAGGTAGACAGGCACGTTTGAGGTGCGTGTGTCTTTTGACGTGTGCGTTCAAGTCGCATCATCCGCACCAAACAAAAAGACCAGTCTTTGGACTGGTCTTTTTGTTTGGGCTTTGGCGGCTTTGCCGCCTTGGTCCGGTTTTATCTTTTTGCGTCGGAGCCCCAATCGCTTGCTCCGATTTTTCATGATTTCACGCAAGGAGGGCGTTTATGGCCCGCATGAATTGGCCGACCATATTATATGAGGACCACGAGTTCCTGGTTATTGACAAGCCCGCCGGTCAGCTTTCAGTGGCCACCGAAGGCAGTCAAAACACCGCCTACCGCCAGGCTACCGACTACATCCGCATCCGCAACAAGCGGGCGCGGCTCTTCATCGTCCACCGCCTGGACCGGGACACCTCCGGCGTTCTCCTCTTTGCCAAGAACGAGGCCCTCAAGCTGGCCCTCCAGGAGAACTGGAATGAGCTGGTCCGCCGCCGGGGTTATCAGGCCATCGTGGCCGGAAAGCCCCCCAAGGAGGCCGACACCCTCCGCTCTTACCTGCTGGAAAACCGGGCCCACATCGTCTACTCCGCCCAGGAAAAGAAGGGCGGCAAGCTGGCCGTGACCCACTACCGCTTCCTGAAAGAGCGGAAGGGATACAGCCTGCTGGACCTCTCCATCGACACCGGCCGGAAAAATCAAATTCGCGTCCAGCTGGCCGACCTGGGCTGTCCCGTGGCCGGGGATCGGAAATACGGCGCGGGCAAGGCGGGCGATCCCATCCGCCGTCTGGCCCTCCACGCAGGCAACCTGATCCTGCTCCACCCCATCAATGGACAGGAATATTCCTTTACGGCGCAACTGCCCCGCGAATTCGGGAGGCTCTTTCCGGAGAAGTTCCCCAAGGAGGAAACGAAACTATGAGAATGAGAAAGAAACCAAACCTGATTCCCCGGATGGAGCGGTGTGCTGCCGTCCAGATCAAGGAGCCCAAGGACCACAAGGGCAAGTGGCGGGAGCTGATGCCCGAGGCGACCGAGTTGCGGCTGGAAATCGGGTGCGGCAAGGGCCGCTTCACCTGCGAGACCGCCGCCGCCAACCCACAGGCCCTCTTTGTGGCTGTGGAGCGGGTACCCGACGCCATGGTCATCGCCATGGAGCGGGCAGTAAGCATGGGCCTCGCCAACGTCTTTTTCGTGGATGCCGACGCCGCCAACCTGGCCGAGTATTTTGAGCCCGGCGAGGTGGACCTGCTCTATATCAACTTCTGCGACCCCTGGCCCGCCAACCGCCAGGCCAAGCGCCGCCTCACCCATGAGGGCTTTCTCCGCTCCTACCGGAACGTCATCAAGGACGGGGGGGAGATCCACTTTAAGACCGACAACCACGGCCTTTTCGAGTGGTCCCTCTTCCAGTTCCCTAAGGCTGGGTACGAGCTGAAGGAGGTCACCCGCAATCTC
>JAHHSF010000039.1 GCA_020025375.1 Oscillospiraceae bacterium
CGGCGGAACTGGGTGGACTTTCCCGACCCGTCGGTTCCTTCGAATACGATGAGTTTACCCACGTTTCTTTCCTCCAAACCGGGCCAGCAAGGCGTACCACAAAATAAGGGGCAGACGAATCATCCGCTTCCACCGCCAAGGTTCCTTGCACAGACGGTAGAGCCATTCCAGCCCCAGCTTCTGCCACCCCGCCGGGGCCCGGTCCACAGTGCCGGCGAACACGTCCAGGCTCCCGCCCAGGCCCACCAGCAGATGGGCGCCGGTCTCGGCACCGTGGGCGGCCATCCACCGCTCCTGTTTTGGGGCCCCCAGGCAGACAAAGACCACGTCGGCCTGGCTCTCCCGAATCTCGGCGGCCAGGGCGGCACTTTCCTCTTCCATGAAATAACCGTCGTGGACCCCGCAGACCGTGAGGCCGGGGTAGCGGCCCATGAGGTTCTTCCCCGCCAGTTCGGCCACCCCGGGCTTGGCCCCGAGAAGGTAGAGCCGCAGGCTCTCCTTCGCCATCCCGGCCATGACCCCGGCGGCAAAGTCGATGCCGGGGGTCTTTCCCTTCAGGGGGGTGCCCAGCACCTTGGCGGCGTAGATGACCCCGATGCCGTCGGGGATGGTGAGGGCGGCCCCAGACAGATCCAGGCGGAAGGTCTCGTTCTTCCGGGCGTCCAGGATAAACTCCGGGTTGGGGGTCACTGCGTAGGCCCCCTCTTGCTTCCCCCGGGCCAGGGCCAGCCCGGCCTCGATGGCCTCCTCCAAAGTCAGATTGTCAAAGGATACGCCTAAAATGTCGATTTTCAAGGCATAGGCCTCCATTATCTATATATACCAGGGTATTTTATCATAGCGGGAAGAAAAAGTCTATGCTTTCTTCCTTCCCCAAAAGGGGGAACGGTTTTGCGGCCTCCTGCCGCATGGGCCCGGCACTTTCCTTTCCACAGTGAAAATTTTTCGTACTGTCCAAAAAACGTCCAAACCTTTTCTCGACTTTTTCACCAAAGGGACACAACACAAGTTATTTTTTCAACACCGCCAATATGAGCAAGAGGGAACTTCTGGACGGCCTGCCGGTCTCTCCGCGCCTTGTTCTGGATGCGGCCGAGCCTCCGGCTCCACCGATGCCGACGGCAAACTCCTCTGCCCTGAAAAAAGAGGCCACGCTCAATGAGCGCGGCCTCTTTCGGGACTTGCAGGGGTGGTTCAGAAAAGCAGGCGCACCGCGAAGGCGGCGGCCATGAACCCCGCCAGATCGGCGCAGAGGGCGGCGGGGACGGCGTAGCGGGTCTTGGCGATGCCCGCCGCCCCGAAGTAGACGGCGATGGTATAAAAAGTGGTCTCGGTAGAACCCAGCATCACCGCCGCCGTGCGGCCGATCTCGCTGTCCGGGCCATAGGTAGAAATGAGCTCGGCCCCCACTCCCAGGGCTGCGGAGCCGGACACCGGCCGGACCAGGAGAAGGCCCACCGTCTCCGGGGGGATACCCAAGCGAAGCAAAAGAGGTCCCAGAGCGTGGGCGGCCAGTTCCAGGGCCCCGGAGGCCCGAAGCATATAGACCGCCGTCAAAAGGCCGATGAGGGCGGGGACGATTTTCAAAAGGACCCCCAGGCCTTCCCCGGCCCCCTGCATGAGGGCGGCGTATACATCCACCCGCCGGGCCATACCGCAGACAGCCACAAAGGCGATAAGCAGGGGAACGGTAAGATCGAAGAGCAGTTCCATGGCTCTACCTCCAGAACTTCCCGAAGAGCTTGGCGGCCAGGATGCCTGCCGTCACCGAGAGAGCGGAGGCCAGCCACACCGCGGGCAGAATGTCGAAGGGGGTGGCGCACCCCGCCGCCGACCGCACCGAGGCAACGGTGGTGGGGATAAGCTGGATAGAGGCGGTGTTGCACACCACCAGCATACACAGGCTGTTGGAGGCCACCCCGGGCGTGCGGTGGCTCATGAGCCGGGCCGCCTCAATTCCCAGGGGAGTGGCGGCGTTGCCCAGGCCAAGAAGGTTGGCGGACACGTTGGCGGCAATCGTGTCCATCACCTTGCCGTCCTTGGCGAAGTCTGGATAGAGCCGCCGGAGGAAGGGCTTGAGGAGCCGGGTAAGTTTTTGCGACAGTCCCGCCCGGCGCATGACCTCCATGACCCCCATCCACAGACAGAGAACTCCCGCCATGGAGAGACAGAGGTCTACTCCCGCGGCGGCCCCCTCCATGGCGGCGGCGGCCACCGCCTCTCCATTTCCCATGAGCAGGCCGCAGGCCAGGGCCACCACCACCATCCCGGTCCAGATGAGCGACATCGCCATTCTTGTCCCCTCCCTTTTTTCACAGTCTATGTGGACAGACGGGGAACAAGAACGCCTGTGAGCCTGGTCCGAAGAGAAAATTTTTTTCATTTTCTGGTATTCCCCGACGATTTTTAATTGACACCAGTTTCTGCCATGATTATAATAGCTGTGTAAGAGATTGCTAGCTTATATCCAAAAGAGGAGAGAAAAACATGAAATCGACTGGAATTGTACGAAAAGTAGACGAACTTGGCCGCATTGTCCTGCCCATCGAGTTGCGTCGTACTCTGGACATTGCGGAAAAGGACACCCTGGAGATCTACGTGGAGGGAGGCTCTATTATTCTGAAGAAGCATCAGCCTGCCTGTATCTTCTGCGACAATCCCAGCGACGTGACCACCTTCCGGGGAAAGAACATCTGCGCCAACTGCCTGCGGGAGCTGAGCAAATAATAAAACATAAAACAGCGCGCCCCCTGATGGAGCATCATCAGGGAGGCGCGCTGTTTTTTCTTTCATTTTCAGGCCTTGGACATGGCCCAGAGGTTTTTAATCTGGCTCTGGATGGTACGGAAGGGCCAGACCTTTTCACTGTTGGTCCGGCTGTTGGGGTCGTTGACCACGAAACCGTCCTCATTGTACCCGGTGACCACGATGAAGTGTCCCCCGGTGGTGAAGTCCCCGGGGCCCATGGCCATGATGATGGGGTGGTCCAGATCCAGCTCATCCTTCATATAGCGCTCCACCAGGGGAAGCTCACGGGCGGAAAGGCCCAGAGAGGCGCTCCCCTCGCTCATCAGGGTCCAGGTGCTCCCATTGCCCGGGGAGCAGTACCCGCTCTGCTCGGCAAACCTCGCCACCTCCATAGGCGTCCATTTGGGATCGTCCAGCAGGTAAAGGGCCACCATGGAAAGGCTGGTGGGGCCACACCCGGTGTAGCCGATCAGGCCGCTCCCATAAGGCTCGTATCCCCAGCGGGAATCCCACTGCATCAACAGGGGGACCGAGTCGGAGGCCGCCTCAGCGGAGAGATCAATCTCCCAGTCCTTGTCCTTATATTCCGGGTAGCGGTAAACGTATTCGATGGTCTGTGCATACTTGTCCACCAGCTCCACCATAGCTTCCGGGTAGTCCTGTGGGCTCCCCTGAATGACCTGGAGCATCTCCTCAAAGGTGGGGGCGGCCTCGTCGGCGGGTGGAGTGACCTCCACCGGCGCCGCGGGAGACGGGGTAGGCGTGGCGGCGGGCGGCTCCGTCCGTCCGCCCAACAGGTTGGACATTCCAAAAACCAGACCAATGACTACGGCCAGGAGCAAAAAAGCTTTGATGGCGGCCAGCTTCCGCTGGCGCCGACGCCGGGCAACCCGGCGTTGCGCGGCCCGTTGTTGGATGGAACGAGAGTAGTGCTCAGATTCAGGGTACATAGCGGGCCTCCAGAGTTTTATATCTCTATTATCATACCAGCGGGCGGGAAAAAAGTCCAGGACAAAGGAAAAACTTAAGAATTGACCCTTATTGCTTTTCCAATCTCCGGCGAACATCCCCCATGAGAAGGGTGTAGAGCACCGACACCACCGGCACCCCCACCAGCATCCCCAAAAAGCCGAAGAGGCCGCCGCCGATGGTGACGGCGCTGAGGACCCAGATGCCGGGCAGGCCGATGGAGCTCCCCACCACCCGGGGGTAGATGAGGTTGCCCTCCACCTGTTGGAGAATTACCAAAAAAACGAGAAAGCCCAAAGCCTGCACCGGGGAGATCATCACCAGGATCAGGGCGGACAGCCCGGCCCCCAGATAGGCTCCCGCCACCGGGACAAGGGCGGAAACCCCCACAATGACGCTGATGAGCGGGGCATAGGGGAGTCGGAGGATGGTCATGCCCACAAAGCAGAGTCCCCCCAGGATACAGGCCTCCAGGGCCTGACCCGAGACAAAGTGGGTGAAGGTATCCGCCGTCAGGCGGGTGACCGAAAAGACGGCCTCCTGTGCCTTCCGCGGCAGGTAGGCCTTCACCACGGAGCGGCACTGGCGGAGCAGAATCTCTTGCCCGGAGAGCATATAAATGGAGAATACCAGGGCCAGCACCCCGGTGATCACCACCGAAATGAGCCCGGAGGTGATGGTAAAAATCTGGGGCACGGCGTTGGAGACCATATCCAGGGCGGCGTTTCCCATCTTCTGGAGCAGATCGTACAAGCTGGACAGGTCAAGGGATTGGAGGTACTCCATATCCAGGGTCTGGACCACCTGGTCGAGCCAGGTCTGCAAATGGGCGATGTACCCGCCCAAGTTGGAGACGAAGAGCTCAATGCTGGCCGCCACCTGGGGGATGACAAAGGCAAAGATGCCGGAGAGCACAAGAAGCATGGCCCCGTAAGAGGAAACCACCGCGAGGGGCCGGGCGGCCTTCTGGGGCAGCTTCTTCTCATAGAGCCGCAGGAAGAACCGGCAGGGCCGGTGGAGGACAAAGGCGATGGCAAAGCCCGCCAGGAGCGGCATGACAGCCCCGGCCACACTCCACAAAAAGCCCCGGATCTCATCCAGCCGCACGATGGCCAGAACCAGCAGAACGGCGTAGGTAATGAGCAGAATCAAACTGCGAAACAGTTTTTTCTCCATGGCATCAGCCCCTCTGAATGGACAAGGCCCCGGTGGGGCAGACCTTCAGGCAGGCCCCGCAGACCAGGCAGGTTCGGTGGTCCACCGTGGGCGGCGCGTTGTCTGACCGGCGGATGGCCTCCACCGGGCATACCCGGGTCGGCACACAGATGTGGTCGTGGGTACAGCGGTCCAGATCGATGACCAGCCGCTTCTCCCCCGGCTTGGGAATGTAAGGCTCCATCATCAGACTTCCTCCTTTTTTACCGGCAGATGGGTCTGGAACCAGTCCAGGGCGTCCCTCTGCACCTGTTCGTAATTGGTCTCGTTGAGCATCTCGTGCCGCCCCTCCCGATAGAGCTTCAGGGTCACATCCTTGCACCCGGCGGCCTTGAACATGGCGTAAACCCGCTCCACCCCCTTGCCCATCTGGCCCACAGGGTCATGGTCACCGGAGAGGAAGAATACGGGAGTATCCTTGTCCATTTTGGTCAGATTGGCGGGATCTCCGATCACGGTAAGGCCCTCCATCATGTCCCGGAACATCCCCACCGTGGGCAGGAAGCTGCAGAAGGGGTCCGCCAGGTAGGCGTCCTGGACGGCGGTGTCCCGGCTGATCCAATCCACGTTGGTGCGGTTGGGGGCGAATTTCCGGTTGTAGGCTCCGATGGACAGGGCGTTGATGAGGGGGTTGACCGTCTTTCCCTTCCCCCCCTTTTTCAGCAGGCCGGAGACCCGCTTGCCGAAGGCGATAGCGGCGGCCGGCTCCTGCCCGGTGCCGGAGAGGATGGCCCCATCCACCTCCCCCGGCCACTGAAGCAGGTAATTCCGGGTGAGGAAAGAACCCATGGAGTGGCCGAAGAGGAAGTAGGGCAGACCGGGATGGGCCTCTTTCTGAAGCTCAGTGAGCCGGTGGGTATCGGTGAGGACCTTGTTCCACCCATCGGTCTCGGCAAACCAGCCGAACACCCCGTCGGCCTCCGCCGTCCTGCCGTGGCCCAGGTGGTCCTCCCCGCAGACCAGATAGCCGTTCTCCGCCAAAAACCGGGCGAAGCGGTCGTACCTTTCCACATATTCGCTGATGCCGTGGACAATCTGAACGACAGCCTTCGGCTCCCCCTCCGGGGCCCACTGGGCGGCATAGATCTGGTGGATTCCGTCGGCCGAAGGATAGCGGAAGGAAGTTGTTTTGACCATGGAAAATCACCTTCCAATATGTTATACTAAGATATTCTTGATAGACAGTGTATATCAACCGCACCACCCAAGTCAACAGACAAAGGGGGAAACTTTCTGTGAACGAATACATCATTGCCCTGGACCAGGGCACCACCAGCTCCCGGGCCATTCTTTTTGACCGCCGGGGGCAGGCTCTGACCAAGGCCCAATATCCCTTTGAACAGCTCTATCCCCAGCCCGGCTGGGTGGAGCATGACCCCATGGCCATCCTGGAGACCCAGTTTCTGGCCCTCTCTCAGTGCTTTGAAAAAAGTGGCCTCTCCCCAACTGACATCGCCGCCATCGGCATCACCAACCAGCGGGAAACCGCCCTTATCTGGGAGAAGGCCACCGGCAAGCCCATTTATAACGCCGTGGTGTGGCAGTGCCGCCGCACCGCCCCCCTCTGCGACAAGCTGAAGGCCGACAGCCTGGAGGAAACGGTCCGGCAAAAAACCGGCCTGCCCATTGATGCCTACTTTTCCGGCACCAAGCTCCGCTGGATTCTGGATGCCGTCCCAGGGGCCCGTCAGCGGGCCGAGCAGGGGGAGCTTCTCTGCGGCACGGTGGACTCCTGGCTTATTTGGAACCTCACCGGGGGCAAGGTCCACGTCACCGACCACTCCAACGCCGCCCGCACCATGCTCTTCGATATCCACACCCTGCGTTGGGACCAGGACCTCTGCGCCGCCGTGGGAATTCCCATGGCCATGCTCCCCACCCCCGTGCCCTGCAGCGAGGAGTACGGCAAGGTCGCCCCCGGCCTCAAGGGGCTGGAGGACCTGGCGGGGGTTCCCATCTGCGGCTCTGCCGGGGACCAGCAGGCCGCCCTTTTCGGGCAGAGCTGTCTCCAGCCCGGTCAGGCCAAGAACACTTACGGCACCGGTTGCTTCACTCTGATGAATGTGGGACACGCTCCCGTTTCCTCCCAGCACGGTCTCATCACCTCGGTGGGCTGGACCCTGGGGGGCGAAACCACCTACGTTCTGGAGGGGAGCGTCTTTAACGCCGGCTCCGCCATCCAATGGCTCCGGGATGAGCTGGGGGTCATCTCCACCAGCCGGGAGTGCGACCTGCTGGCTGAGAGCGTATCCGATAATGGCGGGGTCTATCTGGTCTCCGCCTTCACCGGCCTGGGGGCTCCCCACTGGGATATGTACGCCCGGGGGGCGGTCCTGGGCCTCACCCGGGGCAGTACAAAAGCCCACCTCTGCCGGGCGGTGCTGGAGGGCATCGCCTATCAGGTGGCCGACCTGGTGGGGGCCATGAACGAGGATGCCCCCGCCCCCGTGGCTGCCCTCCGGGTGGACGGCGGGGCCTCGGTGAGCGACTTTATGATGCAGTACCAGGCCGACCTGCTGGGCATCCCGGTGGACAGGCCCTCCCTGGTGGAAAGCACCGCCCTGGGAGCCGCCGGCCTGGCCGGCCTGGCGGTAGGGCTCTGGCCTGACCTGGCCACCTGGGAACAGCTGCGGGCCACAGAGCACCTCTTCCGCCCCCGGACCGACCGCTCCGCCGAATACGCCGTCTGGCGCAAGGCCGTTGCCCGCGCGGGGAATTGGACCCTTTAATGAATTGGAAAGGATGATAACAATGAATGTCACTGACCGCTTTTTGAAATATGTCTCCTTCGACACCCAGTCCGCTGAGGAGAGCACCACCGTCCCCACCACTGCCAAGCAGAAGGTTCTGGGCCAGTCCCTGGCCGACGAGCTGGATGCCCTGGGCCTGGAGAACGCCCACATGGACGATAAGGGTTACGTCTACGCCTGGCTCCCCGCCACCCCCGGCTGTGAGGACCTGCCCTGCCTGGGCCTCATCGCCCATATGGACACCGCTCCCTCCGCCCCCGGCAACAACATCAAGCCCCGCCTGGTGAAGTATCAGGGCGGTGACCTGGTCCTCAACGACGCCCTGGGCCTGGTAATGAAGGCCGACGAGTACGACAGCCTTGCCCGCAACATCGGCAAGACCCTGATCGTCACTGACGGCACCACCCTCCTGGGGGCCGACGACAAAGCAGGGGTAGCCGAGATCGTCACCGCCATGGAACATTTCCTCGCCCATCCCGAGGTGCGCCATGGCCGTATTGCCGTGGGCTTTACCCCCGACGAGGAGGTAGGCCAGGGGGCCGACCACTTTGACGTTGCCAAGTTCGGGGCCGCCGCAGCCTATACCGTTGACGGCGGCGAGCTGGGGGAACTGGAGTATGAGAACTTCAACGCCGCCGGGGCCAAGGTCACCGTCCACGGTCTGAACATCCACCCCGGCTCCGCCAAGGACAAGATGAAGAACGCCCTTCTCATTGCCATGGAGTATAACGCCATGCTCCCCCCCGCTGAGATTCCCGCCCACACGGAGGGCTATGAGGGCTTCTACCACCTCCAGGGTATGGGCGGGGACGAGACCACCGCCACCCTCTCCTACATTATCAGGGATCACGACAAGACCAAGTTCGAAGCCAAGAAAGCCAACATGGGCTGTATCGCCGCCTACCTCAACGAAAAATACGGCGCGGGCACCGTGGAGGTGGAACTCCGGGACCAGTATTACAATATGAAGGAAATGATCGAGCCCCATATATACCTCATCCACCGGGCCAAGGCCGCCTTCCAGAAGGCGGGCGTGGAGGCGGTGGAGGTCCCCATCCGGGGCGGCACCGACGGTGCCCGCCTGTCCTACGAGGGCCTGCCCTGCCCCAACCTTTCCACCGGCGGGCTGAACTTCCACGGCCCCATGGAGTATATCCCCAAGGAATCTCTGGAAACTATGGTAGAGGTTCTGGTCAATCTGGTCCGGGCGGACTGATTGGGAAAAGAGGAACTATGAAAAAGAAATGCTTGGCCCTGTGCCTGTCCCTGGCCCTCCTCCTCCCCACCGCCAGCGCCCTCACCGTGGAGCAGGCCCGGACCCTGGTGGAGCGACTCTACATCAATGACATCCCCCAGGAACTCCTGGATAAGCCCACCGTGGAGGAACTCTTCGCCGGGCTGGACGTTTACAGCACCTACTTCACCCCCGAAGAATACGAGGCCTTTCTCTACACAATGAACGATGTGCCCCAGGTGGGGCTGGGCATCGTCTCCGCCCGGACCGAGGATGGCTCCGCCCTGGAGATTGCCCGGGTCTTGGAAGGCGGGGCCGCGGAAAAGGCCGGGGTCCTCCCCGGCGACCGCATCACCGCCATCGACGGCAGGCCCGTGGCCGATGCCGCCGATCTGGCGGAGGTGACCGGCTGGATGCGGGGAGAGGAGGGAACCGACGTGACCCTGGCCCTCACCCGTGCCGATGGCAGGACCGAGACCTTGACCCTTACCCGCACCGTCTTCGTCATCCCCCACACCACCCATGCGCTGGTGGACGGCCACATCGGCTATATCGACTGCGACTCCTTCGGGACCGAGACCTATGACCACTTCACAGCGGCCGCCGATGAGCTGGACGGCCAAGTGAACCTTTGGCTGGTGGACCTGCGGGGAAACACCGGCGGCCTCACCCAGGCTGCCACCAACGCCGCGGGGCTCTTCAGCGGCTCGGGCACCAAGGCCATCCTCCAACAGCGGAACGGCGACCTTTACGGCTTCGTGTCGGAGGAGGAACGCTCCCTGCTGGACCCCGTCATCCTCTTGGTAGACGGCATGACCGCCTCTGCCTCCGAGCTCTTCGCCTCCTCCATCCGGGACAGCGAGGTCGGCCTCATCATCGGGAGCCGCACCTTTGGCAAGGGGGTCGTCCAGACCGTGGTGGACCAGACCTCGGAGCCCAGCTACTTCCCCGACGGGGATGCCGTCCGAATCACTTCCGCCCGGTTCTATTCCTCCAACGGCATCTGCAACGACCGCATGGGCGTGCTTCCCCACCTGTTGGTGGCCGATGAGTACGCCGCGGACATCGCCTATCTCCTTGCTGCCCGGGACCCCGGTGCCCAGAACGACGGCTACCTTCGAATCCACGCCGGCTCCTGGCGGTGGTATCTCAGCCTGGACCAGGCTTTGGAGGAGGGCTACCGCCCCGTCTTCGTGGAACTGCTGGAGGCCCTGTGGCCGGATGCCACCCTCTACCTGGGTGCCGGGGACGACCAGTGGGAGACCCTCTCTCCCACCGAGCTGGCCGGACGGCTGGGGCTTTCCGAGTACTTTCCACGCTCGTTCTCCGATGTGGCGGATTCCCCCCATGCATACAGCCTCAATGTGCTGGGCACCTACGGCATCCTCCAGGGGGACGAGAACGGCAACGTCAACCCTCAGGCACAGCTCACCCGGGCCGACCTGTGCGCCATGCTGGCCCAGACCCTTAACACCGCCGGCCCTACCGGCCGGTCCTGTTTCTCCGATGTGGCCCCCGATGCCTGGTACGCCCCGGCGGTGAACACCATGGCCGAGCTGGGCTTTATCTCCGGGGATGGGACGGGGAATTTCCGCCCGGAAGCCCCCCTCACCAACGAGCAGATGGCAGTCATTTTGGCCCGGTTTACCACCTGGCTCAATCTGGAAATGAACCTCACAGCCAAGGAGGGCCCCACCCGGGAGACCTTGGCC
>JAHHSF010000004.1 GCA_020025375.1 Oscillospiraceae bacterium
GCACGGGTCAGGGCGGGGCGCAGGTCGGTGACCAGAAGCTGGACCGTCCGGTTGCCCCGGTATTCGTTGATTTGGGGATAAAAGGCAATGTCCACCTTGTCCCCCGGCGAGAGGGCGGCATCGGCGGTGGTGGTGGAGAAAAAGATAGTGTCGAAGCTCCGGTCACAGCGGTTGACCCGCATCTTCAGGTGCCGGCCGCCCCCCACGTCGGTGAGGGAGAGGACGGTGGCCCCGGACAGGGTAAACACCGGCTTCGGATTGCCCGCGCCGAAGGGTTCCAGGATAGAGAGGGCGCTGATTTCCTCCTCGTTGAGGGAGCTGACCTGCTCAATCTCGGCATCCACATCCAGGGCCGAGACCAGCTCCTCCCCGGCGGCGAACTCCGCCACCCGCTGGTTCATCCGGCAGGCAAACTCCGGGACGTTCTCCTCGGAAATGGTAAAGCCAGCGGCTAGGGCGTGACCACCGAAGCCCTCCAGAAGGTCGGAACAGCTCTCCAGGGCTTGAAAGAGGTTAAAGCCGCCGAAAGAGCGGCAGGAACCCTTTCCCTTCCCCTCGGAGAGGCAGATCATAAACACAGGGGCGCAATAACGCTCGGCCAGGCGGGAGGCCACAATGCCCACCACTCCCTGGTGCCAGCCCTCGTCGGCCAGGACGATAGCCCGGCGCTTCTCCGCCGGGATTCGGGCCAGACGGGACAGGCACTGGTCGAAAATGCCCCCCTCGATGGTCTGGCGCTCCTTGTTCAGAGCGCAGAGCTGGCAGGCCAGCTCCTCCCCCCGGGCTGGGTCGTTGGTCATAAGAAGCTCCAGGGCCACCCGGGCGCACCCCATCCGCCCCGCTGCGTTGATACGGGGGGCCAGGGTATAACCCACGGAGGTGGAGGTGACGGCCTGCCCCTCCATGCCGGTCTCCCGCAAGAGGGCGGCCAGGCCGGGGCGGCTGGGCTTCTGCAGCTTCCCCAGACCATAGCGCACCAGGGCCCGGTTCTCCCCGGTCAGGCGCATCACATCGGCCACGGTGCCCACGGCAGCCAGGTCGGCATAGGTGGCCAAAAGCTCCGCCCTCTTCTCCGGGCCTCCCAGGGCCAGGACCAGCTTGAGGGCCACCCCAACCCCGGCCAGGTACTGGAAGGGGTAGCCACAGTCCTTCCGGTGGGGGTTCACCACCGCCACGGCGGCGGGGAGGACCTCTTTACACTCGTGATGGTCGGTGATCACCACATCCATGCCCAAAGAGCGGGCATACTCCACCTCGTCCACTGCGGTGATGCCGCAGTCCACCGTGACCACCAGGGTAACGCCTTCCCCACGGAGATAGTCCAGAGCGGGGGCCCCCAGGCCGTACCCCTCCTCCAGCCGGTCGGGGATGTAGGGGAGGACCTTGCCCCCACGGCAGGTGAGATAGCCCGCCAGCAGGGTGGTGGAGGTAATGCCGTCCACGTCATAGTCGCCGTAGACGGCGATCTGCTCCCCGGCGGCCAGGGCGGCCTCGATGCGTGCCACCGCTTTGTCCATATCCTTGAGAAGGAAGGGGTCCCAAAATTGATCCGGCCCGTCGGCCAAAAATTCCGCCGCTTTCTGAGGGGTATCTATGCCGCGGGCGCAAAGAACCATGGCCGCCAGCCGGGGAATCCCGGCGGCCACCATGGTCCCTAACACTTCCGAGTGGTAGCCCCGGCGGTTCCACTTCTTATACTTCATCGCTCCATCCCTCTAATATCAATCGTTTTCTTACTATTATAACAAAAAAGCCGTCGGCTTACAAGAAAAGAAATATCCTTACAGAGGAAAAAGGGACTGCTGCGACTTCCTTTTGATTGGCCCTGGCGGGCGCATGGGGAAAGACGGTGCGGACGACGTCCTCACGCTCATGGAGGTAGACGATTCTATTGTCAATTTTCTCTGATTGGAGTATCATAGACCTATCACAAGAAAGAAAAAGGAAGGATTCACCATGGATTTTACCCATTCCAAGGATTTTCTGATGGAGACCGCCACCCGGCTCCTCACTACTGACAGCCCCAGCGGCTTCACCGCCAACGCCGCCCAGGTGGCGGTGGAAATTGCCGGGCGTCTGGGCTATACCACCCGGCGCAGCAACAAGGGGAGCGTCATCATTGAGGTTCCCGGCCGAGAGAATGGCAAAAAGGTGGGCCTCTGCGCCCATATCGACACCCTTGGCCTCATGGTCCGGGCCATCACCGACGACGGCCAGCTTTCCATCACCAAGATTGGCGGCCCCATCCTCCCCACCCTGGACGGAGAGTACTGCAAGATCTACACCCGGGATGGGCGGGTCTACACCGGCACCATCCTCTCCCTCTCTCCCGCCGCCCACGTCTTTGAGGATGCCGATACCCGGGAGCGGAACATGGAGACCATGGCGGTCCGCATTGACGAGAAGGTGAAAAACGCCGCCGAGGTCCGTGCCCTGGGCATCGAGGTAGGGGACTACGTCTGCTTCGACCCCAAGACCACCGTCACCGAGAGCGGCTTTTTGAAGTCCCGGTTCATTGACGACAAGGGCTCGGCCTCCTGCCTGCTCACCCTCCTCCACGAGATGAAGGAGGCGGGAGCAAAGCCCAAGTACGATACTGAGATCGTTTTCACCGTCTACGAGGAGGTGGGCCACGGCGGGGCCACCTTCACCGACTATGACGAGCTGCTGGCAGTGGACATGGGCTGCGTGGGCAAGGACCTGACCTGCACCGAGTACCAGGTCTCCATCTGCGCCAAGGACTCCGCCGGGCCATACGACTACGAGATGACCTCCCGGCTCATCTCTCTCGCCAAGGAAAATGGGGTGGACTACGCCGTGGATGTGTACCCCTTCTATACCTCCGACGTGGCAGTGGCCTGGAAGTCGGGGAGCGATGTGCGGGCCGCCCTGATCGGACCCGGCGTTCACGCCTCCCACGGCATGGAGCGCACGCATTTTGATGGGATGAAGGCAACGATGGAGCTGTTGGCCCTGTATCTGGATTGCCGATAAAACGGCCGAAAAGACCTCCATCAAAAACCCACCCAGGCCCCTTTGGTCTTGCGAAACAAATTCTGAAGGAACCCTTAAAATCCTCTGTCCATGGGGTTGCAAATAAATTTTTTCGTAGTATAATCAACATATACCGATAATAAAGGGAGGAACCCAAATGGCAAGACCACAGCGGCGACGGAGAATCTGCCGTGAGCCAGCCTATCCCGCCTTTTCCCCGGATGGCGTGCCCAATCCGGCCCCCACTGTTCTCACTCTGGACGAGTTCGAGGTCATCCGTCTGGTGGACCTGGAGGGACAGACCCATGAGCAGGCCGCCGGACAGATGGAAATCTCCCGCTCCACCGCTACCGAGATCTATGAGAGCGCCCGGCGGAAAATGGCCGACAGCCTGGTAAACGGCCACCGGCTGCTCATCGCGGGGGGGAGTTACCGCCTCTGCGACGGCACCGCCCCCGGTTGCCCCAAGGGGCGCTGTCACCGCCGGTGCTTGCCGGATGGGGTCCCAGTCATTGCAAAAGGAGAAAGTATGATGAGAATCGCGGTCACCTATGAAAACGGCAATATTTTTCAGCACTTCGGCCACACAGCCCAGTTCAAGCTCTACGACGTGGAGAACGGCGTGATCACCGCCTCTCAGGTGGTGGATACCAATGGGAGCGGGCACGGGGCCCTGGCGGGCTTCCTGGCGAGCAACCAGGTGGATGCCCTCATCTGCGGTGGCATCGGCGGCGGGGCTCAGATGGCGCTGGCCGAGGCGGGCATTCGGCTCTACGGCGGGGTGTCCGGGAGCGCCGACGAGGCCGCCAAGGCCCTGGCCGCCGGCGACCTGTCCTTTGACCCCAATGTCCACTGTGACCACCACGACCACGAGCACGGCGCGGATGGACACGCTTGTGGGGATCACGGGTGCGGTTCCCATAGCTGTCATTAAAAAAGAACCTCCGGCGCGACTTTGTCGCGCCGGAGGTTTTCTTAGCCTTCCAGCTTTGCCAGCACCGCAGCCCCCACCTGGGCAGTGGTGGCGGTCCCGCCCAGATCTGGGGTGAGGACCGAGCCGTCCACCAGGACGGCCTCAATGGCGTCAATCAACCGCTTGCCCCAGTCGGGGTGGCCGAAAAAGTCCAGCATCTGGCTGGCGGCCCAGACGGTGGCCAGGGGGTTGGCCAGACCTCGCCCGGCGATGTCGGGGGCGGAGCCGTGGATGGGCTCGAACATGGAGGGGTACTTCCGCTCGGGATTCAGATTGGCACCGGCGGCCAGGCCCATGCCTCCGGCGATGGCGGCCCCCAGGTCGGTGAGGATGTCCCCGAAGAGGTTGGAGGTAACCACCACCTGAAACCGTCCGGGGTCCTTCACCATGAACATGGAGGCGGCATCCACCAGGTAGGAATAGGTCTTTACCTGGGGGTAGTCCTGGCCCACCTCCTTGAATATCTGGTCCCAAAAGACCATGGAGTAGTTGAGGGCGTTGCTCTTGGTGATGTTGGTAAGGGTCTTGCCCTCCTTGGCCGCCAGCTCATAGGCGAAGCGGATGACCCGCTCGCACCCCACCCGGGTAAAGACCCCGTTCTGAATGACGGTCTCGTGAGGCTTTCCGGGATTGAGCCAGGCACCGCTCCCGGCGTACTCCCCCTCGCTGTTCTCCCGGACGAAGGTCATATCGATGGAAGCCCGGTCCACGTCCTTCAGGGGGCAAGGCGCCCCCCGGAGGAGTTTTACCGGCCGCAGGTTCACATACTGGTCAAATTCCTTTCGAATCCGCAAAAGCAGGTCCCAGAGGGAAATGTGGTCGGGCACGCCGGGGTAGCCCACAGCCCCCAAAAAGACGGCATCGCTGTCCCGGAGGCGGTCCATACCGTCGTCGGCCAGCATTTTCCCGTGCTTTAAGTAATACTCACAGCCCCAGGGATAGTCGGTGAACTGGAAACGGAACCCCCCATCCAGCTGGGCCACCCGGTCCAGGACTTTTTTGCCCTCGGCCAGCACCTCGGGGCCGATGCCGTCGCCTGGAATGACGGAGATATGGTAAGTATTCATGGTTCCTTCCTCCTTTTGGACGTTTGGCGCTGGGGAAAGGCCACCCCGTCGGTGGCCGCTGAAAGCAAATAGCCATAGACCTCCAACCGGCGCTCCTCATAGAGGTCTAGGCTCTGATACAGGTCCTTATAATAGGCGAAGGTCATCCGCTTCATCTGGATGAGCTTCCGCAGGCCGGCCTGGGAATGGACCAGGCTACCCTCCCGTTTGTAGTAGTAATAGACGGGCTTGGGCACGGCGGCGATGAGGCGGCAGTCCCGAAGATATTCCAGGTTGAAGAGGAAGTCCTCACACCAGGCCACGGCCTCATCGAAGCGGAGCTCCCGCTTTTCAACGATGGACCGGCGGTAGAGTTTATTCCACAGCACCCCATAATAGTAGTTGGCCGGGGCCTTCATCATCCGCTCGGCGTAGTCGGCCCGGTTGAGGTAGCATTCCGTTTTGATGTGCCCCTGCTGGGCCACCCGGTCCTCCACCACCCGGTAGAAGTGGCCCACCACCAGGTCGGCCCCCTGTTTCTCTCCGGCAGTCACCAGAATCTCGGTGGAGTCCCGGGGGAGCTTGTCGTCCCCATCGGCAAACTGGAGGTATTTCCCCCTGGCGGCGGCCAGGGCCCGGTTCCGGGCGGCGGAGACTCCAGCATTGGGCTGCTGGATGACCTTGAACCGGGGGTCAGCGGCCTCAAACTCTTCACAGATGGAGAGGCTGTTGTCGGTACTGCCGTCATTCACCAGCAGGACCTCCAGTTCCGTCCAGGTCTGATTCCGCAGGCTTTCCAGGCAGGAGCGGAGATAGGCCCCGGCGTTGTATACCGGGACGATGACGGATACCAGCGGTCGCTCCATGTTTTCTACCCCTTTCCCTTTTTCCCATCCTACCACGGGGGATTTTTTTGTGCTGTCCGTACAAATCGGGGCAGTTCAATTATCCTACACAAGGGGGCTTTCTGTCATTGTCCGTCTTACTGGACCTGTTCGCAGCAATTCCCCATGCTTTTTTACAGCACTTTGGAGAGAAATTCGATGGTCCGCTGCTCACGGGGATGGTCGAAGAACTCCTGGGGACTGTTCTCCTCCAGAATCTTGCCGTCGGCCATGAAGATGACCCGGTTGCCCACCTCCCGGGCAAAGCCCATCTCGTGGGTGACCACCACCATGGTCATATCCTCACGGGCCAGGTCCTTCATCACGTCCAGCACCTCGCCCACCATCTCGGGGTCCAGGGCAGAGGTGGGCTCGTCAAAGAGCATCACCTCTGGCTCCATGCACAGGGCGCGGACAATGGCGATACGTTGCTTCTGTCCGCCGGAGAGGCGGATGGGGTACTCGTCAGCCTTATCGGCCAGACCCACCCGCTCCAAAAGGGCTTTGGCCTTCTGATCGGCCTCCTCCTGGGTATAGAGCCCCAACTGAACGGGGGCAAGGGTAATGTTTTTCAGCACCGTCATGTGGGGGAAAAGGTTGAAGTGCTGGAACACCATGCCCATCTTTCGGCGGTGGAGGTCGATGTCGGTCTTAGGATCGGTGATATCCACCCCATCCACAGTAATGGTGCCGCTGGTGGGCACCTCCAGGAGGTTAAGGCAACGGAGCATGGTGGACTTACCCGAGCCGGAGGGGCCGATGATGGCCACCACGTCCCCCCTGTCGATGGTAAGGGAGCAGTCGTCCAGAGCTTTAACGGCGCCGCCGTTGAACTGTTTGGTCACATGGCTGACCTCAATAAGTTTCTTACCGCTGGTCTCCACGGCGCATTCTCCTTTCAATCAATTCGATGGCCTTCCCGGCGGGGAAGTTGATGGCAAAATAGATCAGAGCGGCCAGGATGTAGGGGCCGATGGTGATAAAGCTGCTGGCGGCGACGGTCTTGGCACCCCACATGAGGTCGTGCATTCCAAGGACCATACAGACCGAGGACTCCTTCACCATGGTGACCATCTCATTGGCCAGGGCAGGAAGAATGTTCTTCACGGCCTGGGGAAGGACCACCAGCTTCATGCCCTGCCACTGAGACAGGCCCAGGGAGCGGGCGGCCTCCATCTGACCCCCGTCCACCGCCAGGATCCCTGCCCGGAAGATCTCAGCCACGTAGGCCGAGCTGTTCAGGGCCAGGGCCACCACGCCGGGAATAAAATAGGACAGGTCCACAAAGCCGAAGATCTTGATGGAGGGGATCTTGATGGCGTTGAACACACCGAAGAAAATGATGGACAGCTGGACCAGCATGGGGGTGGAGCGGAAGACCGCGATATAAGCCCCGGAGATCCCCCGGACAAGGCGGTTCTTGCTCAGGCGCATGAGGGCCAGCAGAAGGGCGGGGATGACGGCCAGCAGGACCGACACCACCGACAGAAGAAGGGTGTACTCCACGCCCTGGATAAAATAGACAGCGTATTTTGGCAGAAAGTGAAAGTTAAAAAAGCTGGTCGATGGCAGGGCCGTGTACCAGGCGGCAATGGCTTCAAACATAGCGGGTGCTCCTATCTTTATTTTTCGAAAGAGAGAATTTCAACACAGAACCGTGCAGGGCCGTTTCCGGCCCTGCACGGCGGGATCTTGTCAGCTTAGCCCATGGCCTGGGAGCTTAGCTCGTTGGCCTCTTCCATAAAGGTCTTGAAGCTGTCGTCGGCCTTCAGGTCGGCGATGGTCTTGTTGATGGAGTCCATCAGGCCTTTGGGGTCGCCGTCGGCCACCCAGACACAGGGCAGGCCCACGGAGCCAAGCTCGATGCCTTCCACGATGGCCAGCTCGGGGTTGGACTCGGCGTATTTCACAGCCACGGCACCGTCCAGCACCACCGCGTCGCACTTGTCATAGACCAGCTGGTTGATGAGGTCGCCCACATTGGCCAGAAGGATGGCATTGGCGCCGGTCATGTGGATGGGAGCGATCTCCTCATTCTCGCCGGTGACAATGAGGGCCTTATTGGTGCCGGTCTGAGCGCCCACGTTCTTTCCGGTAAAGTCCTCCATGCTCTTGTACTGGTCCAGATTGGCCTTTTTCACCACCACCATGGGAGGCAGGTCCTCATAGTAGGGGTCGGAGCCGTCGGCGGCGGCCTCACGGTCGGGGGTGGACTCCATGTCAGCGATGACGAAATCGCACTTGCCCTGAGCCATCAGGGTCAGCAGGTTATCGAAGCTCATGTCCACAATCTCCAGCTCTGCGCCCATGTCCTCAGCGATCTGATACGCCAGGGAAACATCCAGGCCAACAATCTTGTCCTCGCCGTTTTCCAGGATGTGGAACTCATAGGGGGGGTAGTCGGCGGAGGTGCCGAAGATCAGCTTCTTGGGCGCCTCGGAGGGGTCGCCGGTGGGAGTGGTGGTAGGCTCGGTGCCGCCGGAACAGGCGGTAAGCAGGGACAGGCTCATCACGAGGCCCAGGGCCAACGCTATCATCTTTTTCATGTCGTTCTCTCCTCATAATTGGTTTTGCGCTTTGCTTTTGTAACTATGAGTATACACTATATTCATTATAAATGCAATATTTATTCATAAGGCATTTTGCACAAAGAGTTGCTGCCTTTCCCTTCTCCATTTAACGCTTTCATAATACAAGGCTTAAAAACAGAGGTTTTTTTCTTTTTTAAGGCAGAAAAACGCACGGAGCCTATAGGCTCCGTGCGTTTGGTTGGCTGTATTCGAATGAATAATTAGCCCTTGCTGGTGTAGGCAAAGAAGAAGTAGCCCAGGGGGGTGTAGTAGAGGCCCTGGATGTCGTCCTTCAGCATATACTTCTGGGTGTAGAAGTAGATGGGGCCCAAAGCCCAATCCTTGCCGATGATAAGGTCCTCGGCCTCGTGGAACGCGGCCATGCGCTCGGCGGGATCGGTGGTGTTCTTGGCGGTGTCGATGGCGGCGTCATACTCGGGGTTGGAGTACTGAGCGTCGTTGTTGCCGCCGTCGGTGTACCACATATCCAGGAAGGAGCAGGGATCGTTGTAGTCGGCAATCCAGCCGTTGCGGGCGATCTGATAGTCGCCGTTCTTACGGGTCTCCAGGAAGGCGGCCCACTCCTGGTTGTCCAGCTTGACGTCTACGCCCAGGCCTTCCTTCCACATGCTCTGCAGGGCCTCGCCCACGGCCTTGTGGCTGTCAGAGGTGTTGTAGAGATAGGTGACGGTGGGGAAGGTGGAGCGGTCGGTGTAGCCAGCCTCGTCCAGCAGCCGGTTCGCCTCTTCCAGGTTCTTCTTGTAAATCTCCTCGGTGGTGGGAGCCTCCCAGTAGTCGCCGCCGTTGATACGGAAGTCGGAACCGGCGCCCTCGGCATCATAAATACCGCCGGGCACGAAGCCGGTGGCGGGGACCTGGCCGGCCTGGGTCACGTTATCAACGATATACTGGCTGTCCATGGCCAGGGTAAAGGCCTTACGCACGCGCCAATCGTCGAAGGGAGCCTTCTCCACATTGTAGCAGACATAGTAGGTGCCGATATAGTCCATGATCTTCATCTCGCCGGAGGCGATGAGGGCGGGGAGCTCATCAACGGGCACTTCCTCGATGAACTGCAGGTCGCCGGCGTTGTAAGCGGTGAGCATGGCATTGTCGTTATCCATCAGCATGAAGGTGATGGTGTCGGGGCCAAGGTTCTCGTAGTCATAGTACTCGGGGTTCTTCTCCATGACAATCTTGGCATTGTTCTCCCACTGGATCATCTTATAAGCGCCGTTGGACATATAGGTCTCGGGCTTAAAGGTCCACTGGTCGCCGTTGGCCTCGATGATGTCCTGCCGGACAGGCAAGGTGGAGGGGAAGGCACAGATTTCCAGGAAATAGGGGCAGTCGTTCTTCAGAGTGACCACGAAGGTCTTCTCATCGGGAGCGGAGACGGCCAGCAGGCTGGGGTCGTACTCCATCACGTCCACCTCGGTCTCCTCACCGGTTTCCTCGTTCTTGACCACCTTCTTCTCACCGGTGGCCTTGCCGGCCTGGAACTCATCATAGCCCTTGACCATGTCAACCATGTAGCAGTAATCGGCACCGGTCAGGGGGTTGGCCAGACGCTGCCAGGAATAGACGAAATCCTGAGCGGTAACAGGCTTGCCATCCCACCACTTGATGCCGTCACGCAGGTGGAAGGTGTAGGTAACGGTACCGTCGTCATTCTTGGTGATGTCCCACTTCTCGGCCTGGCCGGGGGCCAGCTTGGCGGTGTTGGCGGTGCCGTCAGAGCCGTTGGCCTCAGTGCCGGCGTCGGCCCACTTCACCAGACCCTCAAACATATGCTGGGTCATGATAGCGCCGTCCACAGCGGAGTTCAAAGCGGGGTCAATGGTCTGGGGCTGAGAAGCGATACACACGCTCAGGTTATAAGGCTCGTTGGAGGGAGCCTGGCTGGGGGGATTCTGGCTGGGAGCCTCACTGGGCTTGGTGCCGCCGCCGCAACCGGCGAACACACCAAAGCACATGGCGGAAGCCAGCAACAGAGACAGGGTCTTCTTCATGTTGTTCATTGCAAAGTACCTCCTACTCATTTTGTATCATACCGCTGACCACGGGTGTGTGGCTGCGTGACACACAAAGCTGATCGTCCTCTTCCACTGGGAGACGGTAGGGAAAATCTGCCCTCCCGGCTTGGAAGTGGTGACATTGTACCACCTTCAACGGTGGCTGTAAAGAGCAAATGTTACAATTTTGTTAAGCGGCGACACTTTTTCACAGCAAATAGATAAATTATTCCAGTTATATCCAAATTTTGCGCCAAATCAGCCCCGGCTGACAGTAGACCGATACCCTCTCCCTATTGGGAGAGGGTATCGGTAGCTAGAGCAGTTGTCCGCCGATGGCGGACAACTTAAGTTTGCAAAGAAGGATTTACTGCTCCAACAAATGGCACGCCGCATAATGTCCGGGCCCATACTCTTTAAAGGCGGGAACCTCCTGACGGCACTTTTGGGTGGCGTAGGGGCAACGGGTATGGAACCGGCAGCCCGAGGGGGGATTCATGGGAGAGGGAATATCGCCCTCCAGGATGATGCGCTGACGGGTCTTGGAAACCTTGGGGTCGGGGATGGGCACGGCGGAGAGCAGAGTTTTGGTATAGGGGTGGATGGGGTGCTTATTGAGCTCGTAGCTCTCGGCCAGCTCCACCATGTTGCCCAGATACATGACGCCGATGCGGTTGGAGATATGGCGCACCACAGAAAGGTCGTGGGCAATGAAAAGATAGGTGAGACCCATCTCGTTCTGCATATCCTCCAGCATATTCACCACCTGGGACTGGATGGACACGTCCAGGGCGGAGATTGGCTCGTCACAGACGATGAACTCGGGCCGGACGGCCAGGGCCCGGGCGATGCCCACCCGCTGCTGCTGGCCGCCGGAAAATTCGTGGGGATAGCGGTTGGCGTGCTCGGTGTTCAGGCCTACCCGGCCGAGCAGCTCCTTGATGCGGTCAGCGCGCTCGGCCTTGCTCCCGGCCAGCTTATGAATGTCGATGGCCTCGCCGATAATCTCGCCCACCGTCATACGGGGATCCAGAGAGGCGGAGGGGTCCTGAAAAATAATCTGCATCTTCCGGCGGTAGGGGAGCATATCCACAGCCTTTGGCTTGGGGACATGGATGCGGGTCATCTGCTCCTTCTCCACGGGCTTGCCGTCCTTGCCGGTCACGGTGATGAGCTTCTTCTCAAAGGGGTCCTTCCCTTCGTAGATGGTCTGCCCGTCATAGATGATCTTGCCGGAGGTAGGCTCGTGCAGGCGGAGGATGGTACGGCCGGTGGTGGTCTTACCACAGCCGGACTCGCCCACCAGGCCCAGGGTCTCACCCTTATTGATCGAAAAGGAGACGTTCTCCACGGCCTGGACACCGGGACCCTTCATTCCCTTTACGCGAAAGTACTTTTTCAGGTTCTGGACTTCCAGAAGCACTTTATTCTCAGACATTCTCGGCGCCCTCCTCTCCCTTGGATTGCTTTAGACGCTCCTGCACCCGCAACCAGCAGGCGGAGCGGTGGCCCTCGCCAATTTCCACGTAGGGGGGCATCTTCTGCAGGCAGATCTTCATGCAGCTCTCGCACCGGGGAGCGAAGGGACAGCCCTCGGGGGGATTGAGCATATCTACGGGAGTGCCCTCGATGGGGATGAGCCGCTCATGCTCCTCGGCGTCCACACGGGGCATGGAGCGGAGGAGACCCAGAGTGTAGGGGTGGCTGGGCTGATAGAAGATATCGTTCACGGGGCCCTGCTCCACAATTTTGCCGGCGTACATGACGCTGACCTTGTCACAAATCTCGGCCACCACGCCCAGGTTATGGGTGATGAAGATAATGCCCATGTGGGTCTTCTTCTGCAGGCTCTTCATAAGCTCCAGGATTTGGGCCTGGATGGTCACGTCCAGAGCAGTCGTGGGCTCGTCGGCGATGAGAAGCTTGGGGTGACAGATGAGGCCCATGGCAATCATCACGCGCTGGCGCATACCGCCGGAGAACTCATGGGGGTACTGCTTCATCCGCTTGGCCACATTGTTGATACCCACCAGTTCCAGCATCTCCATGGCCCGTTTGGCGGCCTCGTCCTTGGAGATGGATTTGTCGTGGGCCCGGAGGGCCTCTATGAGCTGGTCGCCGATGGTGTAGACCGGGTTTAGGCTGGTCATGGGGTTCTGGAAAATCATGGCTACCTTGGAGCCGCGGAACTTTGCCATCTCGTCCTTGCTCTTGGCCAGCACGTCCTCACCCTCAAAGGTGATGGAGCCGCCCACCACCTTGCCGGGGGACTGGAGCAGGCCCATGATGGAGTAGGCCTCCTGGCTCTTGCCGGAACCGGACTCACCCACAATGCCCATGACCTCGTCATAGTCCAGGGTATAGCTGATGCCACCCACTGCCTTCACCTCGCCGGCGGGGGTGAAAAAGGAGACGTGAAGGTCCTTGACCTCCAGGAGGGGACCGTCTTTCTTCTGAATCTGGATATTCTCTTTGTTCATAACTGTCTCCTCCTTTCTTATTTCTTCAGACGGGGGTCAAGCGCGTCGCGCAGGCCGTCGCCGAACAGGTTAAAGCACAGGATCATCAGGCTGAGGATCACCGCGGGGAAAAGGAGGCGGTAGGGGTAGCTGATGATGCCTTTCAGGGCGTCGGTACACATGGAGCCCAGGCTGGTCATGGGGGCGGAAACGCCCACGCCCAGGTAGGAGAGGAAGCTCTCCAGGAAGATGGCGGAGGGAATCTGCAGGAAGGTAGTGGTCACAATCTGGCCAATGCAGTTGGGAAGCAGGTGGCGGCGGATGATGCGCCCGCCCTTAGCGCCCAGGGCCTTGGCGGCAGTAACGTACTCCTGCTCCTTGAGCTGGATGATCTGGCCGCGGATGATGCGGCTCATGGTAACCCAGTACAGCAGGCCAAAAGCGATGAACATGGCGATGAGCTTGGTACCCAGGGAGCTGATGGCGATGGCCAGCAAAGTGCCCTGGTGGTTGTCGGCGTAGGCCAGGAGGGTCTCGTTGAGCACCACCGAGATGAGCAGGATAACCAAGACCTCGGGCATGGCGTAGATGACGTCCACGATACGTTGCATGATGGCGTCCACACGGCCGCCGCAGTAGCCGGAGATAGAGCCGTACAGGGCACCGATGACCAGCACCAGCAGGGCGGCCAGCATACCCACCAGGATGGAGACCCGGGAACCCACCATGACCCGGACCATGATGTCACGGCCAAAGCCGTCGGTGCCAAAGACATGGGGGAAGACGGACTCGCCGTTGGCCTTCCGCTCCAGCTCGGCAAAAGAGTAGCCAAAGGGGCGAGCCTTGGCGCCAATCTCCACCAGGGCTTGCTCCATGGTAAGCTTGCCCTCGCCGTTGTCGCCGGCCTTGGCCTTAGCCCGGATGACGGCCAGCTCCCTGGGGCTGAGCGTCTTCCCCTGGGCGGCGGCTTCCGCCTCCGCCTTGGCCACGGCTTCCTCGGGACTCATACCGGCCGCGGCCACCATTTCTTTGGCCTTGACCTGGTCTTCATAGGAATAGTGCCAGGGGTGCATGTTCTCGGAGCCTTTGTTGAACTCCTCATAGCCGTAGGGGACCACCACAGGGCCCAGGAAGGCAAAGAGGAAGATGAGCACAAGGATACCGGCGGCCACCATGGCCACCTTATTCTTTCTCAGCCGGCGCCAGGCATCCGCCCAATAGCCCACGCTCTTCCGGTCAGCGATAAAGTTGGCCTTTTCGGTGGCGTCGGCGGAGTCAAAGTCGCCGGGGGTATAGTTGTTCCAATCCAGGATATCATCAATATCTGGCTGCAGGGAGCCAAAACGAGCTTTATTCATGTTTTAGTTGCCTCCCTTGGTGAGATTGATGCGGGGATCGACGACCTTATACAGCAGGTCCACGATCAGGTTCATCACGATGATAAAAGCCGCCAGGAAAATGGTGGTTCCCATGATGAGGGGGTAGTCACGGTTCTGGATGGACTGAACGAAATAACGGCCCAGGCCGGGAATAGTGAACACAGTCTCCACCACGAAGCCGCCGCAGAGGGTAAATGCAATCTGGGGACCCAGATAGGTCAGCACGGGAATCAGAGCGTTGCGCAGGGCGTGTTTAAAGACAATGGCGGGGGTAGCCAGACCCTTGGCCCGGGCGGTTTTGATGTACTCCTGGCCCAGAGCGTCCAGCATGGAGGTGCGGGACTGCCGGGCGATATAACACATGGGGTAGAAGCCCAGGGCCAGACAGGGCATAATGTAACACGCGAAGCCCCCCGCCGAGTCAAAGACCGTTGGTAAAATATTCAGTTTGGTGGCAAAGGTATGGAGCAGCATAGTCGCCACCACGAAGGAGGGCAGGGAGATGCCCATGGTACAAATGATTCGCAACAGGCTGTCCGCCCATTTGCCGCGGTTATAAGCGGCGATGCAACCCAAGGTCACGCCCACCAGGACGGCCCAGCCCAGGGAAATGCCGCCGATTTTGGCGGAGGTGGGGAACATCTCCTTAATAATGTCCACCACGGGCTTGTTCTTGATGGTCTTGATGGACACACCCAGGTCGCCCTTCGCCAAGTTGCCCATGTACTTGGCAAACTGGACGCTCTTAGGCTGGTTCAGGCCATATTTCTCATTTAAGGCCTCCTGCACCGCCAGAGGGGGGTTCTTCTCCGACAGCCAAGGGTTGCCGGGAACCGCATTCATCAGGAAAAATGTGAGCAGAGCCACCATAAAGACGGTGAGCACGGCCATCAAAATGCGTTTTGCTAAGTACTTTGCCATTTCTTCACATCCCAAAAAGTTTAATCTTAGAAGCGACAAAAAAGTGCTTCCCCTTTTATTGCTTGAGTGACTATTTTAACTCAAAAAACCCTTGTCGTCAAGGGACAGACACTTTAATTTGATGGAAGCACCGTCAATTCCTGCATGTTGTATTTGAACAAAAAACATTTTTCGCCGTTTTGTCCATGTATTCTGCGAAAAATCAAAGGCTCTCGCCCGATTCCCAGTTGAATATTTGCATAATAAAGGGCAAGGCAATGCACCATTCACAAAAAATGCACAACCTCGCCCCTTGGGCGGTCAATCAAAGGCCAGGGGGAAGTAGCTTTTCCCCAAAACCTTTTCGGTGGGCGGAATCCGCTTCGCCATGCCGAAGACCCGGCGCTCCATCCCGGGAAGCTCCCCCTTTCCAGCCGGACACCGGACCCGGCAGGTGGCGGTCCCGGGAAACCGGGCGGCCAGAGCGGACACGGCGGCGGCTTGCCATCCGGCGGGGGCCAAGAGCTCCCGCAAATCCAGCAGCTCCTTCCACCGCTCCACCACGGCGCAGGCCGGGCCGCCGGGGGTGTCGATCCGGAAGAGGCCGCCCCCATTCAGGGCGGACACGGTGGTCTGATAGTCCAGATAGGCCGGAGGATAGACGGCGTGGGCCGTCCCCGCCAGGAGGGCCTCCCGCAGAGCAAAATAGGCGGACCCATCCACCTGCTTCACGGGCAGGGCCTGGGGCGGAGGGGTGGGACAGGTCCCCTCGTCCATAGGATGGCAGGGCTGAAAATCGGACCGGGCGAAAAATTTCTGCAGGGATTCCTCGGCGGGCACGGTGCTCAGGAAGGGAATTCCCCGGCCCTGGAGATAGAAGTCGGCGTATTTCAGGAGAAACCCGGCATAACCCCGCCCCCGCACCGCTGGGTCGGTGGCCAGAGCATAGAGATAGGAAGCCTTGGTGGTCCCCCCATCCCCCCAGCGGTGCTCACAGTCGAACAGGGCCAGCATGGAGCGGACCCCGCCCTCGTCCCGGAGCACCAACACCTTTTGCGGGGAGTATTGGTTTACATAATAATTTTCCACATATTCGTCGGTGTCCCCAAACACGGTCTGCCACAGGGCCTTGCAGGCGGCCCAATCCTCTGGGCGGGAGGGATTCATCTCCAGCATGGGACTCACTCCTTGGCGATGGCGATATATTTCTCTACCATGAGGTCTGGATAATAAGATTCCTTGGCCTTTCTCAGCCCCTCCAGTCCCATGTCGTCCTCCCGGTTCAGGTAGCGGACAGAGGGGTACTTCTCATGGATGAGGCGAGCAAACTCCCGGGCAACCATGGGATAGGCTCCCTGAAGCTCGCCGTAGGCCTTTTCAAAATTCACGTTGTAGGTGTCTGGGGAAAGGAGGCTCCCCATGGTAAAGGCCACCACCTCGCCGTACACCCGAAGGACACCGCCGTCCATGCCCAACGTCTCAAAGTTCTCGGTGGCGGACTGAAAGGCGTGGGTCTCGGCGGAGGCATCGGCCTCCTCTTCCCGTTCCCGGGCCTGAAGCCGCCACTGCTCGTCCATCTCCCGGCACTCATCCAACTGGTCCCGGGTCAGGGGCTGAAAGGTCCAGTTCCCCTCGTTGTTCTCCAAAAAGCGGTTAATGTGGTTGCGCTTGCCGTGAAGCTTTTTCCCAGCCAGGGTACACATTTTTTCAATGTCATAGCAGTAGTCAAAGCTGTCCCGGTTGGCTGTTATGGTAAACCGGCCGGGATACCACGCCTCCAGCTTGGTGGCGTCCTCCGCCGTCACAGCCGCCAGACGGAGCGGACAGCCCCGCTCCGCCGCCACGGCGGTCAGTGTCTCCAGGGCAGTCTGCTCGTCGCCCATACCCACCGGCCACAGGTAACTGCCGCAGAGGCCCTTGAGCTGGGTGAGGAGAAAGCCTTCCCACCGGGCAATCTTCACCCCGTAGGCCTCGCTCCAACCCAGGATGTTGGTAAAATTATAGTCGCAGGCCCGGCGGGGGGCGGCAGCCAGGCAGGCCCGGGCCCAGTCCAGGTCGTTGATGCTGGGAATGTGGAATTCGATCATCTTGTATGATTCCTTCTTTTCGCATGTTTTAAGATTCTATATTATATCATGTTGCCCCCAAAAAAACAAGAAAAACCCCCATTCTCACGATCCCTTCGCGCTTCTGCATCAATTGGAATACCGGGCCAAAAACTGCTTTGTCCGCTCCTCTCTGGGGTTGCCAAAGACCTGCTCGGGGGAACCCTCCTCCACCACCACGCCGCCGTCCATAAAGAGAACCTGGTCGGCCACGTCCCGGGCGAAGGCCATCTCGTGGGTGACAATGACCATGGTGGTGTCCTGATCGGCCAGCTCCCGCAGGACCCGCAGGACCTCCCCGGTGAGCTCCGGGTCCAGGGCCGAGGTGGGCTCGTCAAAGCAGAGAATGTCCGGCTTCAGGGCCAGGGCCCGGGCGATGGCCACCCGCTGTTGCTGGCCGCCCGAAAGCTGGTGAGGATAGTGGTCGGCCCGCTGGGACAGACCCATCTGGTCCAGAAGGGCCCTGCCCTGCTCCTCCAGCTCCGCGAAAATGGCCTTTTTATTTTGCTTGAAATCAGGCCGCTCCTTTGCCAGGAGCTGACCGGCCAGGGTCACGTTTTGAAGGGCGGTGTACTGGGGAAAGAGGTTAAACCCCTGAAATACCAGACCGAAGTGGAGACGCTTTTTCCGCACCTCCTTTTCGCTCTGGGTGGCGGGGTCGGCGGCGGACCAGAGGGTCTGGCCGGAGACCACGATGCTCCCGGCATCCGGGGTCTCCAAAAAGTTGAGGCACCGCAGGAGGGTGGTCTTGCCGCTTCCCGAGGAGCCGATAATGGCCAGGGTGTGGCCGGGGTCCAGGGTAAAGGAGATGTCCTTCAGGACCTCGGTGTTGCCAAAGCGCTTGCCAAGGCCATTCACTTCCAAAATAGACATATTTTGTTCCCCCTTATACCTTAAAATAGTCCAGCTTCTTCTCGCACCGGCTGAGGAGCAGAGTGACCACGCCGTTGAAGATGAGGAAGAAAACGCCGGTGTAGAAGAGCGGCCAGATCATGGCCTTGTTACCGAATTCCTTGGCCATCATGATAATCTCCTTGACCATGATGAAGTTGGCCAGGGAGGTGTCCTTCACCAGGGTAATGACCTCGTTGCCGATGGGGGGCACGATGCGCTTAATCACCTGGAGGAGGGTGACCCGGAGGAAGATCTGGCCCCGGGTCATGCCCAGGACCTGGCCTGCCTCCTGTTGGCCGGCGGGGACCCCCTGGATGCCGCCCCGGAAGATCTCGGAGAAGTAGGCGGCGTAGTTGAGGATGAAGGCCAGGCTGGCCGCTACCATCTTGGGCAGATTGTAAGCCGGACCCCAGACAATACCGGGCAGGTAGTAGACGATGGCCAACTGGAGCATGAGTGGGGTGGAGCGCATGATATACACGAAAAACCGGGAGACCCAGCTCAGGGGCTTCCACCGGCTCATGGAGCCGAAGGCCACCACCAGCCCCAGGGGCAGGGAGAGAATCAGCGTGATGAGAAAGAGCTGGCAGTTGAGCGCAAAGCTCTCCAGCAGCATTTTGGTGACCGTCATAAAGCTCATGGGTCTGCCTCCAATATCAAGATTTCGTTCGGTGGACAGGCCGGTGCCCCCCGGTTCTCCGCCGGGGGGCATCGGTTTGATTTTATATTACTGGTTGGCCAGGAGCAGTTCGCCCAGGTCGTACTTGACGGCGATCTGGTTCAGGGTGCCATCGTCGATGAGGGCCTGCATGGCCTTGTTGAACAGGGGGACGATGTCGCTCCCCTTGCGGAAGCCCACGCCATACTCCTCCACGGAGAGCTGGAGGTCGGGGATAACCATTAGGTCGGAATAGTTGCCCGTACCCACCATGGCGCCCGCCAGCACGAAGTCCAGCACACAGGCGTCGGCGCCACCGGCCTTGACCTCCAGAAGGGCCGAGGTCTGCTTATCCACAGAGGTGTAGGGGGCCTTGCTCAGGTTCTCATCGCCCTGGATGGCGGCTTCGCCGGCGGAGCCGGCTTCGGCCTGGAGATCGGCCTCCACAAGGTCGGCAGTGGTCTTATACTTGTCGGCGTCGGCGGTGCGGATGACCACGACCTGATAGTTCTTGATGTAGGGATCGCCGATGGCAAGGGCCTCCTGAAGCTCGGGGGTGATGGTCATGCCGTTCCAGATGCAGTCGATGCGCTTGGACTCCAGCTCCATGGTCTTGGAGTCCCAGTTGATCTCCACGAACTCGGGGGTGAGGGCCAGCTTCTCGCACACGGCGGTAGCGAACTCGGTCTCAAACCCCACAAACTCGCCGCTCTCATTGGTGTAATTCATGGGGGCAAAGTCAGTGTAGCCAATTTTCAGGGTGCCGGTGTCCTTCACATACTCCAGGTCGCTGGGCGCGGCGGGAGCGGGAGGCTCGCTGGTCTTGGATTGGTCTTGGGGGGCAAAGTCTGTGTAGCCAATTTTCGGGGTGCCGGTGTCCTTCACATACTCCAGGTCGCTGGGCGCGGCGGGAGCGGATGGATCGCTGGTCTTGGATTGGTCTTGGGGGGCATCGCCGCCACAGGCGGACAGAGAGAGGGTCAGGGCCAGGGAGAGGCCCAGAGCAAGCAGCTTTTTCATTGTATTTCCTCCTTGTAGTTGGCTGAATATGATGCGGACCGTTTCTCTTTTATGATTTACCATATTAGCACGCTAAAGAGATAAGGTCAAGAGGAAATTTCGCTTTATTTTTGTCGAGGGGTGTGGTATGATGAATCCGAATTTTTCATAGGAGGTGAGCCCATGAAAAACAAATGGGCAAAAGTAGCTGTTTTGATACGTTTGGCGCTTCTGATTGCGCTGGAGGTGGTGCTCAACCGATTTTTATCCATTTCTACCCCCCTGGTAAAGATCGGCTTTGCGTTCGTGCCCCTGGCGATGGCGGGTATCCTCTACGGCCCGAAGGGCGGTATGGTGGTGGGCGGCGTGGCCGACTTTCTGGGGGCTGTTCTCTTCCCCATCGGGCCCTATCACCCCGGCTTCACCCTGGTGGCCATTTTGAAGGGACTGGTGTGGGGTGTAGCCCTCCAGGACGGCGGCTGTGAGAAGCTGGGGCGGATCACTGTGGCCGGCCTCATCAGTGGTGTGGTGCTGAGCCTGGGGCTGAACACCATCTGGATCCATCAGCTCTACGGGACCCCTGTTTTGGCCCTCCTGGGTACACGGGCCGTGCAGGAGCTGTTGGTGGTCCCCCTGCAGATCGTGGTGATTCGCCTCATGGGAGCCCCCGCTATTCGGAGGGTCCTGGCCTGATGAAGAGGCGGCTCCCGGCCATGCTCCTGCTCCTGGCCCTGCTGGGCGGGTGCGCTCCCGTGCCTTCCGGCTCCGGGCCGGAGGAAGAGGCAGTGGACCGCCTTCTGGACGTTCAGCTGGGGGAGCTGGCCCCCCTTGTTACCCCGGAGGAGCGGCAGGCCGCCCGGGACCTTCTGGCAGAGCTACTGCCCGTCCGGCGCCAACGGCTGGAGCGGGAGGAGTATGAAAAAAGCACCACCGAGGCACGGCTGATTCGGGAGCTCAACGCCCTGTATGATGCCTATACGGTGACCTACCTCAACCCGGATAACGAGGATTTTGGTTACGAGAATCCGCCCTGGAAGACGGTAGCCAGGTACGATATCCTGGAGGATGGGACCCTCACCCCTACCCGGCCCCAGGCCGCGCGGGCTCCTGAGGAGCCAGAGCTTTTTGCCCTGTGGGAGCAGATTCAGGACTGGCTGCCGGAGGATGCCTTTGACCGCTTTGAGCAACTCACCTTTTTCACAGACGGGGAATACGAGACCCTGGCCTACGCCGCTCCCCTGGACGGCAAGGGGGAGAGCTGGGAGTTCGGGGTGGACCCGGTGGATTCTCAGGACGGCGCTTTTTTTCTGGAGACCGTTCTCCACGAATATTTCCACTCGGTCACCCTGAACGAGGAGCAGGTGACGTATACGAACCGGCAGACGGTGGATACCTATAACGAACCCGGCATGGTGGCCCTGTCTGGCTCTTACCTGGACGACTTCTACCAGGAATTCTGGACCGACTATCTGGACGATTGCCTCGCCAGCGAGGATACCTACAACTTCTTCCTCCGCCATGAGGAGGACTTCGTCACCCCCTACGCCTCCACCGACCCGTCGGAGGACATTTGTGAAAGCCTTACCTATTTTGTCCTTTGGCCCGAACAGGAAGGGGACGGGGTGTGGGAGCGGAAGCTCCGGTTTTTTGAGGCGTACCCGGAGCTGGTGGGCTTCCGCCGGACCGTGCGGGAAAATCTGGGGCTGGAAGAATGAAAAAGCTGGACTTGCGGAAGCAAGTCCAGCTTTTTGTCCTTATAGCTTCATCGCGGTGTGGCGGCCCCCTCCACGGCGGCGATTCTGCGCCGGAGCCAGCTGCCCTTGAAGTAGTAGACCACGAAGCAGAGGGAAGTGATGGTCCAGGTGAGGGGGTAGCTGAACATGACGGTGGTAAGCTCGGGCCGCAGGGGGACCACAAAGGTGATCCAAATCACCCGCAGGGCGCAGACCCCAAGGCAGGTGAGGACGGTGGGCACAAAGGAATCCCCGCATCCCCGGAGGACACCGGAGAAGTTCTCAATGCAGATATACGTAAAGTAGTATGGAACCAGGAAGGCAATCATGTCAAGACAGCATTCCACCACGCCGGGGTCGTTGTTGAACAGGAGGACCAGCGGGCGGCCCAGAGGGCCCAGAAAGATGGCGCAACAGGCGGCGGTGAGGAGGAAGGTCATTCCCATGGAGACCGCCAGGCCCTTGTGGATGCGATCATATTTCTTGGCCCCGAAATTTTGCCCGCTGAAGGAGGTGACCGCCAGACTCATGGAGGAGACCGAAAGCCAGAAGATGGTATCCATCTTGCCGTAGACGGTCCAGGCGGCCACCGCGTCGGTATCGAACTTGTTGATGGCGGCCTGGATAATGAAATTGGAGAGGGCGTACATCGCCGACTGAAGTCCGGCGGGCAGGCCGATGCGGGCGATTTCCTCCAACTGCTCCCGGTCCAGAGCGAGGGCGCGGGGATAAAGGGTGTAGGGCGCACCGCCGGACTGGGTCAGGGAAAGGACCACCAGCACGGCGGAGAGGACCTGGGAGAGGACGGTGGCCAGGGCGGCCCCTGCCACCCCCATGTCGAAGGTGATGACGAAAAGCAGATCCAAGCCGATATTCAGGATGGAGGCGGCGATGAGAAAGTAAAGGGGCCGCTTGGAATCTCCCACCGCCCGGAGGATGGCGGTGCCCATATTATAGAGGAGGGTGGGAATCATGCCGGTAAAGTAGACCCGGAGGTAAACCACCGCCTGTTCAAAAATATCTGCCGGGGTGTCAGAGATCCGAAGGACCCAGGGGGTAACGGCCATGCCCAGAACAGTAAAGGCCACCCCCGCCAGGAGGGAGAGGACCACAGCGGTATGGACGCAACGGTTGAGCTTGTCTCCGTTCCGGGAGCCGTAATATTGGGAAATGACTACCCCGGCCCCGCTGGCCAGGCCGGTGAAGAAGCCCACCAACAGATTTACAAAGGGGGCGGTGACCCCCACGGCGGCCAGAGCCTGCTTGCCTACCGCCTGGCCCACGATGATGGTGTCCACCGTGCTGTAAAACTGCTGAAAAAAGGTGCCGAAGAGGATAGGGAAAAAGAAGAGGAGGAGCTGTTTCCAGATGACCCCTTCCGTAATGCCGTTTTGTGGGGTTTCCGCCATGGGAAGCCCTCCTTTCATAATGTAGTAAAGCCGCTTTGCTATTGTAATCGCCGGACGGAGAAAAGGCAAGAGGATGGGCGGACGTTTTTGACAAAAAACAATCCTTGACAGGAGGGCTGAAATGTGGTATTCTATTTAAGCACCAAATAAGAGCGTGCCTTGATGCCGGAGTGGCGGAATTGGCAGACGCCCGGGACTTAAAATCCCGTGAGGGAAACCTCGTGCCGGTTCGACCCCGGTCTCCGGCACCAAACTTCATATCGCGGGGTAGAGCAGTTGGTAGCTCGTCGGGCTCATAACCCGGAGGTCGTT
>JAHHSF010000040.1 GCA_020025375.1 Oscillospiraceae bacterium
CTCATTGCCTCCCGCTTCGCCCATGACAAGGGCCACGACTACCTCATCCGCTCCCTCAAGCGCCTTACCGAAAAGACCGACAAGCCCTTCACCATGGTCCTGGCCGGGGATGGGGAACTGTTGGAGCCAACCAAGAAGCTGGCGGCGGATCTGGGCCTTACCGGCGACCAGGTGAAGTTCATTGGCTTTCGAAAAGACATCAAGAACCTCTATAAGGCCGCCGATCTCTATATTAACTCCTCGGAGCATGAGGCCCTGTCCTTCCTGATCGTGGAGGCTATGGCCGCCGGCCTGCCCGCCATCATCACCGACATGGGGGGCAACAGCGACATCATCAAAGGGGAGGCCGATGGCGGTCTCCTGGTGAAATACAACGACCCGGAAGAGCTGTCCGACGGAATGAAGCGCTTTCTGGAGGATCCGGAGTTCCTGAATCGCTGTAAAGCAAATGCACTTGCCAATATAGAAGCCCGCTTTGAGATCCACAAGTTTGCCGCCGCCACCTTTGCTGTGTACGAAAAAGCCTGTAAATAAAGGAGAATCCCCATGTCCATTGTGGAAAACAGTTTCATCTGCCGCCTGCTTTTGGCGGCTTGGGCCAGCCTGACCGATATTTGGAAAGGAGGTTTCCTTCACAGCCTTTTTGACCGAATTGGCCATTGGTTCCGGAAAAAAGCGGGGGAGAGCATCCTCTGCGACCTTCTCTGGCGGGAGGGAAAGCTGGAAAAGGCCTGGCCTGAGAGTTTCTCCTGCCACCTCTTCACCGCCATTCTGAACATTCCCTGCGCCATCGCCAAGTGGCTCTACAAGGTGGGAAAAAATTGGTGGGACGGGAGCTTCTTCTGCCGTTTGCTGGGCTATATGGGCGGGGCTGCCGCCGCTCTGCTGGGCCTGTTCATGCTGGTTATGCTCATCGCCCCCCACGCCAGGTGGAACAATGTCTATGGCCTTTTGGGGGCCGTTGCCATCACCGCCCTTTTTGTCTTTGCCTCCGGGAAGCGGTCCACACGCCTGGAGTTGGATTGCCTGGGGCCTTATGTCATCTTTTTCTTCGCCTTTGTGGGCATCGCTCTGGCCAGTTCCCTCATTACCCGGCTGTCCATGCGGTTCTTCTTTTTCCATGTCACCTGCTTCCTCATCGTCCTTCTGATGGTGAGCGCCACCCACCGGGTGGAGCAGGTCCAGGGGGCCGTGGCCCTGGCCTCTGGCGGCCTGCTGGTGGCCTCCCTCTACGGTTGCTATCAAGGCGTCATCGGGGTGGCCGTGGTGGCTTCCCAGCAGGATATGAAGGTGAACGCCGGAATGCCCGGCCGGGTCTACTCCTTCTTCGATAACCCCAACAACTTTGCCGAAATTTTGGTCATGCTGCTTCCCCTAGCCCTGGCCCTCCTCCTCAACTCCAAGACAGTGCGTGGCAAACTCCTTTCCCTGGCGGTTCTGGGGGCGGGGCTCATTGCCATTGGCTACACCCTGTCCCGGTCAGGCTGGCTGGGCCTGGCCCTGGCTGTTTTCGTTTTCCTGGCCCTGATGAATTGGAAGATCATTCCCGTCGCCATTGTGGCCGGTCTCCTGGCCATCCCATTCCTGCCCGATTTCATCTGGAACCGCATCCTCACCATCGGCAACATGGAGGATACCTCTACCCGCTACCGCTTTGCCATCTATGATGCCACCTGGAATATGATGAAGGACTACTGGGTCCAGGGCGTTGGCCTGGGGAGCGACGTGATGAAGAAGGCCTTCGCCACCTACCCCACTATGTTCGACGGCAACCACCCCATCCACACCCACAACAATTACCTCCAGATGTGGGGGGAGCTGGGGATCTTCGGAGGTCTGGCCTACCTGGCTCTGGTCCTTGGCCAGCTCAAGCGGGGGGTCAAGACCTTCTACTCCGCCAAGAACAGGGAACTTCGCACCCTGGCAGCCGCCGCCACCGGCGCTTTCTGCGGAATTCTGCTCATCGGGGTGGCGGAATACACCTGGTTCTATCCCCGAAATATGTTTTTCTTCTGGTTCCTCTTTGGAATCATCGCCGCCTGCGCCAAACTGGCGAAAATGGAAAAATGAGCAAAGCCCGTGCGTCGTTATGAACCGGTCCAGTAAAAACGGACAATGACAAAATCCCCCCTGTTGTAGTTCTTATTATCCTACAACAGGGGGGATTACTATAAGGGCTTCCAAAAATACGGGGCCACAAACCAGCCAGAACGCTACAGGAGTACAAATGCAAAAATAAACGGTTAAAGATTGATTGCTATATTCATTTCTATAGCCATGAGCGTATCCAGAATAAAACGGGAGTGGCACCGCTGACGCTGCGCCACTCCGCTTAAAACTTCATATTACCCTACCAGGGGGCTTTTTTGTGCTGTCCGTATAATCTGGGGCGGTCCATATCCTCCGGGGGAGTTCTTGATACATATTATAGGTTCAAATAGCTCTTCACCAGAGCCTGCAGGAGTTCGTCCCGGTCCAGCTTGCGAATAAGGGTGCGGGCATTGTTGTAGTTGGTGATATAGGTGGGGTCCTCAGAGAGAATATAGCCCACAATCTGGTTGATAGGGTTGTACCCCTTTTCCTGAAGAGAGGTATAGACGGTACGGAGGATATATCTGATCTCCTCGTCCCGTTCCTCGGCCAAGTTAAATTTGCGGGTCAGATCCAGTTCCATGCTTGGACACCCCCTTATAGCAGATATATTCATTTTAGCCTATCTTTCCCCAGGTGTAAAGAGAAATGAGCGAATTTTATGAAAAGTTAATCTCCTGTAACATTTTTGAAAATCTGGATAAAATACTTGACACGCAAAATAATGTGTAGTATGATGCTCAATGCAAAAAGGGAGTAGCCAGTGCCTGTGCAAGGTATATCCGACTGCGTCATGTCGGCCGTAAGGCCCGCTTCGGATCTTTAAGTGGCGAGACTTTTGAATTGGTGCAAGAGCGTCAAGTCAAAAGTCGCGCTTTTTTTGCGCCTAAATCAGAAAGGTAGGATGCTCTATGGAAATCTGGCGCACGGAGCGCACGCAACTTTTCCGGCAATTTGCTTCCCAGGCCGGCGGTCTCACGAGTCAGGAGGCCACCGCCCGCCTGGAAAAGGATGGCCCCAACAAGCTGGCCGAGGGGAAAAAGACCACCTTGCTGGAGATTTTTGCCTCACAGTTCAAGGACTTCATGATCTGGGTCCTAATCGCGGCCGCTCTGGTCTCCGGCTTTTTGGGTGAGCCGGTGGATGCCGCCATCATCGGCGTGGTGGTCCTCCTCAATGCCGTCATGGGCACGGTCCAGGAGTCCCGGGCCGAAGCGGCCCTGGATGCGCTGAAGGCCATGAGCGCCCCCATGGCCAAGGTTCTGCGGGACGGGACCGTCCAGAAGCATCCTGCCGCCGACCTGGTGGTGGGGGACGTGGTCCTTCTGGAAGCGGGGGACTGGGTCCCCGCCGACCTGCGGCTTTTGGAGTCGGCCTCCCTGAAAATTGAGGAGTCCGCCCTCACCGGAGAGTCGGTCCCCGTGGAGAAGGACGCTGAGGCCGACGTGGCCGAGGGAGCCTCTCTGGGCGACCGGACCAATCTGGCCTACCTGGGCACTGCCGTCACCTATGGGCGGGCCACCGGCCTGGTGGTGGCTACCGGGATGGACACCGAGATGGGAAAGATTGCCCAGCAGTTGGCTGACACCACCAAGGAGGTCACCCCTCTCCAGCGACAGCTGAATAAGCTCTCAAACCTTCTGTCCTGGCTGGTCCTGGGCATTGCCGCCGTCATCTTTGTGGTGGACCTCCTGCGGGCCGTCCCCGCCAGCGAGTCCTTCCTCACCGCCGTCTCCCTGGCCGTAGCCGCCATCCCCGAGGGCATGGTGGCGGTGGTCACCGTGGTCCTTGCCATGGGCATGGGCCGTATGGCTGACCGGGGGGCCATCATCCGCCGCCTTCCCGCGGTGGAGACCCTTGGCTCAACCCACATCATCTGCTCGGATAAAACAGGTACCCTTACCCTCAACCGAATGACGGTCCAGGAGATTTGGACTGCCGGGGAAACTCCTGACCGCCTCTTTGAGGTCATGCTCCACTGTAACGACAGCCAGGCCGGCGACGGTCGCTTCGTGGGTGACCCCACCGAGACCGCCCTTCTGGAATGCCTGGTGGAAAAGGGCGTCGCCACCCAGGACGACGTGCGGGCCCGCCGGCGGGCCGGGGAGATTCCCTTCGATTCCGACCGAAAGCTCTCCACCGTGGTCATCGACCTGGAAAATAGCAAGAAGCGGGTGCTGGTGAAGGGAGCCCCCGATGTGCTTTTCGGTCGCTGTACCAGCCGCCTGAAGGATGGTCAGGTGGTGGCCACCACCGATTTCTCCGATGCCGAGGCCGCCAACGAGGCCATGGCCGTCAAGGCCCTCCGGGTTCTGGCGTTCGGCTATAAGGACGTGGATACCGTTGACTGTGAAGACCTTCACGGCACCGAATCCGGCCTGACCTTCTGCGGCCTGGTGGGCATGATTGATCCGCCCCGGGCCGAGGCCGCCCAGGCCGTGGCCGAGTGCCGCCGGGCCGGCATTCTCCCCGTGATGATTACCGGAGACCACAAGATCACCGCCTCCGCCATTGCGGAAAAGCTGGGTATCCTGGGAGATGGCCGCCGGGCCGTCACCGGGGCCGACCTGGAGGCCATGGACGATCAGAAACTCTACGACCAGGTGGACCAAATCGCGGTCTACGCCCGGGTCTCCCCCGAGCATAAGATGCGTATCGTCTCCGCTTGGCAGAAGAAGGGAAAGATCGTCTCCATGACCGGTGACGGAGTGAACGATGCCCCAGCCCTGAAGGCCGCCGACATCGGTGTGGGAATGGGCATCACAGGTACCGATGTGTCCAAGGGGGCCAGCGACATGGTCCTCACAGACGACAACTTCGCCACCATCGTGGCGGCGGTAGAGGAGGGCCGCCGCATCTTCGACAACATTCACAAGGCGGTGCGTTTCCTTCTCTCCTCCAACTGCGGCGAGGTCATTACCATGTTCTTCGCCACCATTGCGGGGTGGACCATCCTTGGCCCCACCCATATCCTGTGGATTAACCTGGTCACCGACTCCCTGCCCGCCCTGGCCCTGGGGGCCGAGCCCGCCGAGGATGGGGTGATGGACCGTCCTCCCCGTGGGAAGGACGCCCCCTTCTTCACCGGACGCCAGTGGTTCCGAGTTCTGGTGGTAGGTCTCTTTGAGGCCCTCTTTACCATAACCGCCTATCTGCTGGGGTGCCAGACCTCCCCCGAGGCGGGTACCACCATGGCCTTCCTCACCCTGGCTTTTCTTCAGCTTTTTGCCGCTTTGGGCTTCCAGTCCGAGCACAGCTCCCTCTTTCGGATTCGGGTGAAGGAACACAAGTTCCTCTGGCTGGGCCTGGGCATTTCCGCCCTCCTCCAGCTGGTGGTCCTGGCCATTCCCGCTCTGCGGACCGCCTTCCAGGTGGTCATCCCCACCCCCATCCAGTGGCTCCAGATTTTAGGCCTCTGCCTGCTCATGCTTCTCATCACTGAGATTCAGAAGTGGGTCGCCCGCCGCAGAAACGAAGTGTAAATAAAAAAGGAAGTTATCCATATGGATAACTTCCTTTTTTGTTTACAACCTCTGCTTTCGCATAAGGAAGGTGAGCACGAACCAGAGGGCCAGATAGAGGGTGATGCAGGCTCCGGCCGAGGCGCTGATGTAGTAAGAGGTCATAAGTCCGGCGATTCCCGCCGCGACGGCACCCAGCAGGGAGAGCAGGTGGTACTGCCGCAGGTTCCGGGCCACGTTCCGGGCGGCGGCCCCGGGGAGGACCAGGAGGGAGTTGATGACCAGCAGGCCTACCCAAGTCATAGAGACCGTGACCACCACGGCCACGGCGGCGGAGAAGAGGGCCTCCTGCCAAAAGACCTTGATGCCCCGGCTGGCCGCCAGGGCGGGGTGGACCGAGGAGAGCATCAGATGGTTGTAACTCACCACCCACAGGACGGCGACCAGGCCCAGGATACCCGCCAGCAGGGCAATCTTCCGGGGCTCCACACTGAGGATGTCGCCGATGAGGAGGGCGTTGAACTTGGTGAAGCTCCGCCCGCCGTAGGTGGCTAAAAAGATGCCCAGAGCCACGGCGGTGGAGGAGAAGACCCCGATGACGGTGTCGTTCGCCATCCCCGACCGGTGGCTTACCCAGGTGAAGAGGAGGGAGAACCCAAGGGCGAAGAGGACGGCGCACCAAAGGGGATCGATGGCTGAGCCTACCAGGGCCCCGATGGCCATGCCGGTAAAGGCGGAGTGGCCCAGGGCGTCGGAGAAGAAGGACATCCGGCTCTCCACCACCATGGTGGAAAGCAGCCCAAAGAGGGGAGAGATGACCAGCACTGCCAGCAGGGCGTTTTTCATGAAGTACATGGACCCCGGCTCCGCCCACTCAAAGGGGAGGAGGTCCACCAGGAAATACCACAATTCCATCACTTTCCACCTCCCAGGTCGAGATGAAAGACAGCCTTGAACTCCGGGGAGGCCAACACCTCCGCAGGGGGTCCGGCCTTCAGAATGCGCCTGTGGAGGAGGAGGACCTTGTCGGCGTACTGCCCCAGGGTAGCGAAGTCGTGGGTGGAGAGGAGGATGGACAGGTCGTAGGTCTGACGAATCTCGTCCAGCATGTCCATGAGTTGCCGTTCCCCCTCCACGTCTACTCCGGAGAGGGGCTCGTCCAGGATGAGGATGTGGGGCAGGGGCTCCAGAGCCATGGCTAACAGCACTCGCTGGAGCTGGCCGCCCGAGAGGGTGCCCATGCGCTGATGGAGCAGGCCCTCGGCGTGGGTCCGGGACAGGCAGGCGGCCACCCGTTCCCGCAACTTTCGGGGTACGGGGAGGAAGACCGGCCAGTCCGAGATGGCGGCGGCGAAGAAATCCAGCACGCTTACCGGGCTGGAGCGGTCAAAGTTGGGGCTTTGGGGGACATAGCCCATGAGTGGCCGGGCCTTCTCGCCCCCAGCCCGCTGAAAGTCGATGACGCCCCCATGGGGGAGCTGACCCAGGACGGTACGGAACAGGGTGGACTTGCCCGCCCCGTTGGGGCCGATGAGGGCGGTAATCTCACCACAGTGGAGGTGAAAGGAGACCCCCTCCAGAATGGACTGCTCCCCGATGGTCACGCTCAGGTCGTTCACCTTCAGGCAGCAGGCTCCGCAACCGGGGGCATGTTCGTGTTTCAGTACGCTCATTTCAGAGCCTCCAAAATGGTGTTGTAGTTCTCCTCCATGGCATCCAGATAGGGCTGGATTCCCTGCCCATCCCCCGACATGATCATATCCAGCTCATAGACCGCCACTCCGGTCTCGCGGGCAATGGCCTGGGCGGTAGCGTCAGAGCCGTTCTTCTCGGTGAAGATGGCAGGGATCTTGTATTCTTCAATCAGACCCACGATTTCTTTGATCTCAGCGGCGGAGGCTTCGCTTCCCTCCTCCTCCTCGATGGCCTTCAGCAGAGTCAGGCCATTGTCGTGGGCAAAATACTGAAAGCCGTTGTGGAAGGTAATGAGATAAGGGCAGGAGAGGTCGGCATCCTTCAGTGGGTCATTGGGCAGTTTGGCCACCGCGGCTTCGAAGTTTTCTACATAGCGCTCCTGGTTGTCTGGGTCCAGCTCTTCCAGACCATGGAGGATGCAGTTCATCATCGTGGCGGCCGCCTCCTCGGACATCCAGATATGGGGATCGTACTCCGTGTCGTGGTCGTGGCCCTCATGACCCAGAGCAGGGAGCAGGAAACCGGAGCCCGAGTTACTAAATTCAGAGCAGTCGATGACCGCCGCGTCGGACTGGCCCAGGGCGTCGGCCATAAAGTCCTCCAGCCCTGCGCCGTTCATCACGATGACGTCGGCCCGTTCGATGGACTTCATGTCGGCCACTGTGAGGGTGTAGTCATGGAGGCAGGAGGCCTGCTGGTTCACCAGCAGAGAGACCTCCACGCCCTCCACCCCCTCGGTGACGGCGGTGGTGAAGAGGTAAACCGGGTAGGTGGTGGCCAGGATGTGAAGGGTATCATCCTCCCCAGTGGGGGAGGGAGTGGCCCCGCCGCATCCGGCGGTCAGAAGGAGCAGAGCGGCCAGGAGAGCGGCCAAAAAGTTCTTTTTCATAAACAGCCTCGATTCTGTCATGGACATTCTGATACAGAATAGATTATACCCTATTTTTTCCCTTTTGTAAAATGCGGCTTTACTCATATGTTGCGAAAAAAACGAGGATGGCGAACCATCCTCGTTTTCGGGTCATTTGGCGTAGTAGTTGATAAGGCACCCGGCGAGCACGATGTCCCGTTCCTCTCTCGTCATGCCGGGCAGGCGCAGGGTGACGGCCTTCTCGGCCCCATTCTGGATGAGAGTAGCGGGAACTTCCTCATCATCCCCCAGGAGGATGTCACGGATGCCTGGAATGTACAGCCGATCCCCGGGCTGGACGTTCCAATCCTTCACGCCCTCAGCGACGAGGGGGAGCATTCCCCAGTTCACCACGTTGGAGCGGTATCGCTTGGTGGCGAACTCGGCGCACAGGTTGGCGCATCCGCCCAGCACCCGCTGGCAGGAGGCAGCCTGCTCCCGGGCGGAGCCATCGCCGGGCTTCAAAGCCATGACAAAGGTGCCCAGGCCGGTGGTGTTGGGGTCATGGCCCAGGAGGGCTTCAGTGGCCTGGCCGGCCCGGCGCTTTTTTTCCTCGGCCTGGACCGCCTTGGCCCGGGGGACGTACTGGGGGTCCTTCCGGGAAAGGGTGAACTCAGCCAGCCGCAAGGGGTTGGAGCGGTAAGAGGAGGTCTCCCCGGAGGGGATGAGCTCGTCGGTAGTGGTCACCGGATCATAGATGGCGGTGGCGGCGGTGAGGAGCAGGTTTTCCGGCAGAGGAATCTGCTCGGGCCAGTCGGCAATGTTGGGCCCGTAGACCAGCTCGGTCTCGGGCATGGGCCGGCCCACCCCGAAATAGACCCGGGCCTTGTAGGCTGTGTCGTCATATGCCCAGCTCTCCTCGGCGCGGTCGGCGGGGCAGTTCTCCAGCTCGTCCGCCCCGGTAAGGAGGCCACCGTTTTTGGCCGTGGCGGCGATGGAGCGGGCATCCATAAGGGCTACATAGGAGATTTGGTTGTCCCCCGGCTTGGAGCCCTCCCGGTTGGGGAAGTTCCGGGTAGAGTGGCGGATGGAAAAGGCTCCGTTGGCGGGCACGTCGCCGGCCCCAAAGCAGGGGCCGCAGAAGCAGGAGCGGATGGAAGCGCCGGAGGCCATGAGGGAGGCAATGTAGCCCTTCTTTGTCAGCTCCAGGTTGATGGGCATAGAACCGGGATAGCAGGAGAGCCAGAAGGCATCGGAGCCGATGGGCACGCCGTCCAGAATCTCAGCGGCCCGGACCAGGTTTTGATAGGTGCCGCCGGAGCAACCGGCGATGACGCCCTGGTCCACCCGGAAGCCGCCGTCCACCATCTTGCCCAGCAGGGAGGGGGCGTTTTTCACACCCAGATGCTCCGCCGTGTCCACGTCCACCTGATGGAGCAGGTCGGCCATGTTGGCCTTGAAGTCCCGAATGGTGTAGGCGTTGGAGGGGTGAAAGGGAAGGGCGATCATGGGTTCTACCGCCGACAGATCCACCTCAATCACGCCGTCATAGCATGCGCCCAGGCCGGGGGCCAGAGCGGTAAACTGCTCCCCACGTCCCAGGAGGGCCAGGTGGCTGCGGGTGATTTCGTCGGTGGCCCAGACCGAGGACAGGCAGGCGGTCTCGGTGGTCATCACGTCGATGCCGGAGCGGTAGTCCATGGAGAGGCTGCCCACGCCGGGGCCGAAGAACTCCATGACGGCGTTCTTCACGATGCCCTCTTTGAAGGTGGCCCCGATGAGGGCCAGGGCCACATCCTGGGGACCGACCCCGGGCTTGGGGGCTCCGGTGAGGTGAATGGCCACCACCCTGGGATAGGCTATGTCATAGGTTTTGCAAAGGAGCTGGCGGGCCAGCTCAGGGCCTCCCTCCCCGATTGCCATACAGCCGTAAGCGCCGTACCGGGTATGGGAGTCGGAGCCCAAAATCATCCGGCCGGGGGCGGCGTACCGCTCCCGCATATAGGAGTGGATGACGGCCTGGTGGGCGGGGACAAACTCGCCGCCGTACTTCTTCGCGGCGGACAGGCCAAAGACGTGGTCGTCCTCGTTGATGGTGCCGCCCACGGCGCAGAGAGAATTGTGGCAGTTGGTGAGAACGTAGGGAAGGGGAAACTGGGTCAGGCCTGAGGCACGCGCGGTCTGGATGATGCCTACGTACGTGATGTCGTGGGAAGCCATGGCATCAAAACGTAGCTTCAGTCGGTCCAGAGAGCCAGAGGTGTTGTGGGCCCGGAGAATGGTGTGGGCCATGGTTCCGGTCCGGGACTCCGGGGGCGGAAGCTGGGTGGGGAC
>JAHHSF010000041.1 GCA_020025375.1 Oscillospiraceae bacterium
GAAGAAGTGCATACCGATGAACTTGTCGGGGCGCTTAGTGGAAGCAGCGATGGCGGTGATGGAGATGGAGGAGGTGTTGGAGGCCAGGATGGTCTCGGGCTTGCAGATGGCGTCCAGCTCGGAGAAAATGCTCTTCTTGATCTCCATGTTCTCGATGGCGGCCTCGACCACCAGGTCGGCATCGGCGGCGGCCTTCAGGTCGGTGGTGAAGGTGAGGTGGGCCAGGATGTCAGCCTTCTTGGCCTCGTCCATCTTGCCCCTGGCCACCAGCTTATCCAGGCTCTTGTTCAGGCGTGCCTCGGAAGCAGCGATGATCTCGTCCTTGATATCACGGACCACGGTCTCATACCCATTGCGGGCAAAGACCTGAGCGATATCCAGACCCATGGTGCCGCCACCAATGACAACAACTTTCTTCATAATAATCTACCTCCAAACTTTTATTTCAATTTTATAAGTAAACTCTTAGCGGTTCTTAAAGTTCTTCTCGGCACGCTTCTCCAGGAAGGCGCCCATGCCCTCGTCCTTGTCCTCGGTGCCGCAGGTGACACCGAAGGCCTCGGCTTCAAAGGCGGAGCCGGTTTGGATGTCGGTCTGCATACCCATGCGGATGCAGCGCTTGGACTCGCACACAGCAATCTGGGCGTTGGCGGCAATGGCGTTGGCCATTTCCAGAGCCTTGGGCATGAGTTCCTCGGGGGGATAGACATAGCTGACCAGACCGATGCGCTCGGCCTCGGCCGCGTTGATGACCTTGGCGGTAAGGATGAGCTCCATAGCCTTGGCTACGCCCACGATGCGGGGCAGGCGCTGGGTACCTCCAAAGCCGGGGGTGATGCCCAGGCCGGTCTCGGGCTGGCCGAACTTGGCCTTCTCGCTGGCCAGGCGAATGTCGCAAGCCATGGAAAGCTCACATCCGCCTCCCAGAGCGAAGCCGTTCACGGCCGCGATTACAGGCTTGGACATATTTTCCAGCTTCAAAAAGACATTCCCGCCGTGAACGCCGAAGCGCTTACCGTCAATGGCGGAAAACTCCTTCATCTCGCCGATGTCGGCGCCAGCCACAAAGCTGCGGCCATCACCGGTGAGGATGGCGACGTAAATCTCCTCGTCGGCCTCCACCTGGTCGATCACGGCATCCAAGTCGGTGAGCACCGCGCTGTTTAGGGCGTTGAGCGCCTCAGGACGGCTGATGGTCATGATTCCCACATGGCCCTGCTTTTCCAGTTTCACAAAACCCATGTTTTTCTGCCTCCTTCAAAATATCAACTTTGTGATATTTTTAACAGTTTGACCCTGGTAAAAAGCGTAACAAGCGAAGGTCCCGCTCCGTTACGCTTACATAAATGGAAGCAAATCCGCTTCCTCCCAGAGTACATATTCAGTATAGACGGTTTCCATGGAATACGCAACCCCCAAACAGATATTTTTTACGAATTTTTCAAAAAATATACCCTTTGGTTACCTTCTATTTCATGTTTTCCGCCCAGTCCAGAGTGGAGTCCATGCCGCTGGTCAGCACACAGCGCGCCAAGCCCTGGGTAATGGTGGCAAAGCGCTCATTGCTGCGGTTTTGAAAACCAGCCCCAGCAGGCTGCCCAGCATCCCCAGACTCTCCTTCGACGACAATTTTCGTTCATTTTATCATCAGAGGCTCCGCTTGTCAAAAGGAATTTCCCGCATGGCGCCCCCACCCCCTGAATATGGTAGAAAGACGACAGAAGGGGGGCTGACCTTTGAATTCTTCGGGGCTTCTGCGGGGCACCGCCCTACTCACCTGCACGGGTATCTTCTCTCAGATTTTAGGCTTCTTCTACCGCATTGCCCTCTCCCGGCTCATTGGCGCCGAGACCATGGGACTCTTCCAGCTCATCATGCCGGTCTTTTCCGTCCTCATGGCGGCGACGGCGGTGGGGCTGACGGCGGCAGTCTCCACCCTGTCAGCTCACAAATTGGCCCTCGGAGACCGGGCGGGGGCCAAGGCCCTGGTCCACCGTTGCATCGGCTGGTTCCTCCTCCTGGGCGGCGGGGCGGGAATCCTCTTAGCCACCGGCTCCGACCCCATTTCAGTCTATCTTCTGGGGGACGCCCGCACCCAGCTGGGGCTCATTTTCCTGGTCCCCTGCCTCCTCCTCACCGGGGTGGAAAACCTGCAAAAGCATTTCTTTTACGGCACAGGCAACGTCCGCCCTCCCGCCCTGCTGGAGCTGTGCGAACAGGTAATCCGCACAGCGGCGGTGCTTGGCCTGCTGACGGCCTTTGTGCCCCAGACCCCGGAACGGACGGTGGGACTCATCGTCTGTGGCATGGTCATTTGCGAGATTTTCTCCGCCCTTACCCTCACCGCCCTCTTCCGGCGGCACATGGCCGATGTGCGCCCCGCACCGGCCAAGGGCCTCCTCCGCCAGGTGGCGGAGGTGGCCCTGCCGGTGGGAGGGACCGCCCTGCTGGGCAATCTTCTGGGCTCGGCGGATGCTATTCTGGTCCCTCAGCTCCTGGTGGCCGGAGGGATGCCGGTGAGCGAGGCCATGCGCCAATACGGCGTTCTCTTCGGCATGACGGTCCCTCTTCTCTGCCTTCCCACCGCCTTCGTGGGGGCCATGGGGCTGGTCCTGATGCCCAACCTGGCAGAACAGACCGCCCTGGGACAAAAGCGGCAGGCGGCCCAGACGGTAGGGAGCTGTCTCCGGTCTACTTCCCTCCTCCTCTGCCCCGCCCTGGCCTGGCTCACGGCGGTGGGGCCGGAGCTTGGAACCTTTCTCTTCCATGAGGAGACAGCGGGCCAGTATCTGCTCCCCCTGGCGGTGGGAATCTTCCTTTCCGCCTACCAGTCCGTCCTCTCCTGCGCCCTCAACGGCATCGGCCGGCAACAGGCCTCGGCGGCCAATGCCCTCCTGGGGGGCGTGGTTCAGCTTTTCTTCACCGTGGCCACGGTAAAGACCTGGGGCATGGGGGGCTATGTAATGGGAGCCCTGGTGAGTGCCGCTGTCAGCGCCGGGCTCAACCGCCGGGCAGTGGGGCAGACCATTCCCTTGAAGGCCGCCCTCTTCCAGCGGCTCCTGGCCCCCGGCCTGGCCGCCACCCTTATGGGGCTGTGTGTTCATCTTTTTTTCCATACCCTGCTCAAGCATGGGGTCCCCGTCCCCGCTGGATTGGCCCTCTCCGCCCTCTTCGGGGCAGTGCTGTACCTGGCGGGCCTGGTGGCTCAGGGGCAATTAGAGCGGAGGTAAAGCCCCATTATCACGAAATCCCGGGCGGTTTTCTATCTATTCCTTACTTTAGGGCGGCCAGGAGGCCATCCACGTCCTCCACCTTGGTGGCAAAGTTGCACACAAAGCGGATGATGGTGTGATCCGCGTCCTTGGGACACCAGGTCTCGTAATAGCACAGCCCGTCCAGCTTCTTCAGCATGGAATTGGGCACGATAGGAAAGACCTGGTTCGTGGGTGACTCCACCATCAGCTCCCATCCCAGGTCCTGGATGCCCTTCTGAAGGCGCTGGGCCATCTCGTTGGCGTGGCGGCCCAGCTTCCAGTACAGATCGCCGGTAAACAGGGCGTCGAACTGGACCCCCAGGAGCCAGCCCTTGGCCAGGACAGCGAACATCTGCTTCTTCAGGCGGAAGAAATCCTTCTGGACTCCCTCGTCCACCAGCACCAGGGCCTCACCCATCATGGCCCCGTTCTTGGTGCCGCCGATGTAGAAAGCGTCGCAATACCGGGCCATGTCGGCCAGGGTCACGTCGCAGGCGGGGCTGGTGAGGGCCACGCCCAGGCGGGCACCGTCGGCAAACAGGAAGAGGCCGTACTTCTTACACATATCGGACAGGGCCGCAAGCTCCGCCTTGGTGTAAACGGTGCCGTTCTCGGTGGCCTGGGAGATGTATACGAAGCGCGGCTTGGTAAGGTGCTCGTCCTCATGCCGCTCCATAATGGGGGGAATCTGCTCCGGGCGGACCTTGCCGTCGGCCCCCACGGGGACCTGGATGAGCTTGTGGCCCCGGGCCTCGGCGGCCCCGGCCTCGTGGCCGTTGATGTGGGCCGTTTCGGCACAGATAACGGCCTCCCAGGGGCGGAGGACGGCGGAGATGGTCACCACATTGGTCTGGGTCCCGCCGATGAGGAACTCTACACGGGCGTTGGGAGCCTGGCACGCGGTCCGAATCTTGTCAGCCGCCTTTTTACAGTAGTCGTCCTGGCCATAGCCGATGATACCCTCCATGTTGCAGGCCTCCACAGCCTTCAGCACGTCGGGATGGGCGCCTTGGGAATAGTCGTTCCGGAAATTGTACATGAGTAACATCCTCCGTTGTTATATTCGTTTTACCGCTTGAAGCTGTCCTTTAAGGAAACAGAGCGGTTAAAGACCAGGTGCTCGGGGCTGGAGTCCTTGTTGTCCACGCAGAAATAACCCAGGCGCAGGAACTGATAGGAGGTGGGAGCCTTGGCGGCGGCCAGAGAGGCCTCCACCTTGGCATCGGTGATTACTTCCAGGGAGTTGGGGTTCATGCAGTCCAGGAAATTCTTGTCGCCGCCGTCGGGATCGGCATCAGAGAAGAGATTGTCGTAGAGCCGGACCTCGGCAGTAACGGCGGTGGCGGCGTCCACCCAATGGATGGTGGCCCCCTTCACCTTCCGACCGTCGGCGGGGTCGCCCCCACGGCTGTCGGGATCGTACTCAGCGAAGATCTCCACCACATTTCCGGCCTCGTCCTTCCGGCAGCCGGTACAGGTGATGAGATAGGCCCCCTTCAGACGGCACTCAGGGCCGCCGGGATAAAGCCGCTTATACTTGGGCACGGGCTCCTCCAGGAAGTCCTCCGCCTCCACATACAGCTCCCGGGAGAAGGAGACGGGACGGACCCCGGCCTCCTCGTTGCCGGGAAGGTTCTCCACCTGGAAGGTCTCGGTCTTGTCCTCCGGGTAGTTTGTGATGGTGAGCTTGATGGGGCGCAGAACGGCCATGGCCCGCTGGGCGTGCTCGTTCAGGTCCTCCCGGAGACAATGCTCCAGGAAGGCGTACTCCACGGTGGAAGCGGCCTTGGACACGCCGTTGCGCTCGGAGAAGTTGCGGATGGCGGCGGGGGTGTAGCCCCGGCGGCGCAGACCGCAGAGGGTGGGCATCCGGGGGTCGTCCCAGCCGGCCACCTTGCCTTCCTCCACCAGCTGGCGCAGCTTGCGCTTGCTCATGACGGTATAATTAATACCCAGCCGGGCAAACTCGATTTGCCGGGGTTTTGAAGGCACGTCGCAGTTCTGAATCACCCAATCATAGAGAGGGCGGTGGTCCTCAAACTCCAGAGAGCAGAGGGAGTGGGTGATGCCCTCCAGGGCATCCTCAATGGGGTGGGCAAAGTCGTACATGGGATAGATGCACCACTTGTCACCCTGGCGGTGATGATGCATATGATTGATTCGATAGAGGGCGGGGTCCCGCATATTGAAATTGCCGCTGGCCAGGTCAATCTTTGCCCGCAGAGTGTACTTGCCGTTGGGGAACTCCCCAGCCTTCATGCGGGCGAAGAGGTCCAAGCTCTCCTCCACGGGCCGGTCCCGCCAGGGGGAGCGGGCAGGGGTGTTCACGTCGCCCCGGTACTCCTTGAACTCCTCGGGGGTCAGCTCGCAGACGTAGGCCAGACCTTTTTTGATGAGGGCCACGGCGTACTCGTACATCTGGTCGAAGTAGTCGGAGGCAAAATAGAAACGGTCGCCCCAGTCGTAGCCCAGCCAGTGGATATCCTCCTGGATGGCCTCCACGTACTCCACGTCCTCCTTGGTGGGGTTGGTGTCGTCCATGCGGAGGTTGCACAGGCCGCCGTACTTCTGGGCGGTGCCAAAGTCTACGAAGATGGCCTTTGCGTGACCGATGTGAAGGTAGCCGTTGGGTTCGGGGGGAAAGCGGGTGTGGACCTGCATACCTTGGTACTGCCCGCCCTCCGCAATATCTTGGTCAATGAAATCGTGGATAAAATTCTGGGTCATGGTGGGGTTCAGCTCTTCAGGCATGGCGGTTCACTCCTTTATTTACTAACCCATGTATTATACCCAGGTTTTTGGGGAAAAGCAAGGGGGATGGCCCCTCTCGTTTCATTCTGCCGGCAGATGGACTTCACGCCTAAAATCTGTCCTGTAAATTTACGTGTATCTTATCATGGAGGCGAACGTTTTTCCAGCGATATGAAATGGTTGCTCACTCCCTTTTCCAACTTAAAAACTTTTTAAAAAAGTAATTGACAGCAAGAACTGTATCTGTTATAGTTACAGTATCAAAAAGACAAAGGAGACTTCTACTATGGCAGTCATTCATTTTAATGAGCAGGGTTTCGACAAGGCGCTTTCTGACGGCGGCCTGATGATGGTAGACTTCTGGGCTTCCTGGTGCGGCCCCTGCAAGATGCTGGCCCCCACTATCGACCAGATTGGCGCCCAGTACGAGGGCAAGGCCGTCATCGGTAAGGTGGATGTGGACGAGGAACAGAACCTGGCCATGCGCTACGGCGTTATGAGCATCCCCACCATCATTTATTTTAAGGACGGCAAGGAGATCGACCGCAAGGTGGGCGTTCAGCCCATCAGCGCTTTCACCTCCGCCCTGGACGCCAATCTGTAAGTTCACAAAACATAAAAAATCCTGTCCGGTATTTTACCGGACAGGATTTTTTATGCGGCAAACTGGAACTTGCGGGTTCATGAATCAAGTTCTGTCCCTCTCTCCTTTTTCGCCTTCTCCATGGCGGCCTTGATGGACTGGGAACCCGAACGGCGGGCATGGTGCTTCAGCACGTCGGCAATTTGCCCCTCCGCCTGCTCCACCTCGGCCCTAAAGGCACGTGCGGATACCCGCAGGGCCCCATGGCCCAGAATGATGAGCTGTTCCAGCCCATCCGAGGTGGCCACCCGGACCCGGTGATGCTTGGCAATCTTGTAGGTGACCTTCTCGATAAAGGTGTCTGCCGTCTCAGCCTCCTTCGTGTAGACCACGTGGATGTTGTGATATTTTGTTACTTCCCCCATGTTCCGGGGGACCTTGTAGGCATCAAAGACCAGGATGACCTCGCATCCTTTGATTCCCTGGTAGTTGCTCAGGATGTCCATGAGCATCTGCCGGGCGGCCTCCAGGTTCTCCCGGGCCACCGCCTCCAGCTCCTCCCAGGCAAAGATAATATTGTATCCATCCACCAAGAGGTACTCCGGTCCCAAGTTTTGCTCCCGGATGGCGTACCGCTCACTCAGGCTGGTGCGGGCAGGCTTCTTCTGGGGCTGAAAGGCCCGTGGGGCCACCTTGCCATAGGTCCGCTCAAAGATGGCCATAAGCTCCTTGTCATCCTCCAGGGAGCCGGTGTAAGAGGTCCGGCTTACCCGGGCGGGAAGCGCGTCCTCCTCTTCCCTGTTCAGGCGCAGGCCGCTGTCCACATGGGCGGCGGCGGCAACCTCACTCCACTTCACGGTGTATCCCGCTCCTCGGGCGCAAAAGACCGAGTCCGGGGAGTTTTCCATATCCCGCTCGGGGTCATAGCCCAGTTGGGCGACGACTTTGTCCTGATTCTGGCAAGGCAGGTAGCCTTTCAGGGTACAGGAGAGCCGCCCCTGCCCCCGTGTGTAGGCGGTGACCTGGGCGGCGTAGTCCCCCAGCCCGGCCACCGGGGCAGACCCGGTGAGAAGGACAGCCTCTCCCACAGTCTCCGGGGCGGATACCTCGCCCCCCATGCGCTGGAGGTCAGTCATGGCCCTGCCCACCTGGTCGGCGGGAAGTTCCAGGCAGAAGTCGTACCAGGGCTCCAGCAAAATGCTCTCGGCGGACATCAGGCCCTGGCGTACCGCCCGGTAGGTCGCCTGGCGGAAGTCGCCCCCCTCGGTGTGCTTCTCGTGGGCCCGCCCGGCCAGAAGGGTAATCTTCATGTCTGTGATGGGGGAGCCGGTGAGGACCCCCAGATGTGGTTTTTCCTCCAAATGGGTGAGGATGAGCCGTTGCCAGTTGCGGTCCAGCCTGTCCTCCGGGCAAACGGTATCGAACACCAGACCGCTCCCTCGCTCCCCCGGCTCCAGGAGGAGATGGACCTCGGCGTAGTGTCGTAAAGGCTCGTAGTGCCCCACCCCCAGGGTGGGAGAAGCGATGGTCTCCCGGTAGACGATCCCCCCAGGGCCAAAGGACACCTCCAACCCAAAGCGGTCGGCCGCCAACCGTTGAAGGACCTCCAACTGCACCTGACCCATAAGCTGGACGTGGATGGTCCGGCTCTGCTCGTTCCAGAGGATGTGGAGCTGAGGGTCCTCCTCCTCCAAAAGCCGGAGTTTCCCCAGGGCCTCGTGAAGATCGCAACCGTCGGGGAGGAGGAGCTGATAGGTCAGAACAGGCTCCAGCACCGGCGGCTCGGCCGCCGCCTCAACGCCCAGTCCTTGGCCGGAGCGGGTTTTGGAAAGGCCGGTGACGGCGCACACCGTCCCGGCGGGGACGAAGTCGGCAGTCCGGAATTTTTGGCCGGAGTAGAGGCGAATCTGGTCCGCCTTTTCCTCCCAGTCCGGACCCTTCACAATGTCTTTTACTTTCAGGCCGCCGCCTGTAACCCGGAGCCAGGTAAGCCTCGTCCCCTGCCCATCCCGGGAAATCTTATAAACCTTGGCCCCAAACTCCGTGGGCCAGGTCTTTTCCGGGCAGAACCGCTCCAGCCCCCGGAGAAGCTCATCCACTCCTTCCAATTTGAGGGCGGAACCAAAAAAGCAGGGAAAGAGCTTCCTCTCCCCCACCAAGCGGGCCACCTCGGAATCCATGACCTCGCCGCTGTCCAGATAGGCCTCCAAAACGGCCTCGTCCCGTTCGGCGATGTTCTCCAGCAAAACGGCCCGGTCCGTTCCAAAGTCCACACAGCCATCATCCAGGCGGCTCTTTAGCCCCGCCAGCAGGGCGGCCCGGTCGGCCCCGGCCAAATCCATCTTGTTCACAAAGAGGAAAACGGGGATGTGATACCGTTCCAACAGCCGCCACAGGGTCAGGGTGTGGCCCTGGACCCCGTCGGTGCCGTTCACCACCAGGATAGCGCAGTCCAGCACCTGGAGGGTCCGCTCGGTCTCGGCGGAAAAGTCCACGTGGCCCGGGGTGTCCAGGAGCGTTACCTCTGCTCCTTCCAGTGGCAGGATGGCCTGCTTGGCGAAGATGGTGATGCCACGCTCCCGCTCCAGGGGGTCGATATCCAGGAAGGTGTCCTGGTGGTCCACCCGGCCCAGCTTTCGCAGTTGCCCGCCTCGGTAGAGCAGGGCTTCCGACAGGGTGGTCTTCCCCGCATCCACATGGGCCAATAGGCCAAGACAAAAGTGTTTCTTCATTGGATCACCGCCTTCAGGCATAATATGTTTATTGTATCCGATGAAAAATATTTTGTCAAAAGGGATCATCTGAAGTATGGTTGGCAATGCCCTTATAACGGGTGTAAATTGAAAAAACAAAAAATGAGCCAAACCATTTGAAACAAAAACCCCGGAAACCGCATGAACATATTTTCTCTTGGACATAGTAATCCCCCCTGTTGTAGTTCTTATTATCCTACAACAGGGGGGGTGTCATTGTCCGTTTTACTGGACCGGTTCCTTCGAATCCAGGGGCGTTTTTAACTTCCCAGGCTCACCTTGAGCTTTTCCAAGGCCTTTTTTTCCAGGCGGGATACATAGGACCGGGAGATCCCGCACTGAGCGGCGATTTCTCTTTGTGTACGGGGCGGGCGGTCATCCAGGCCGTAGCGGAGAACGATGATTTCCTTTTCCCGCTCGTCCAGACAGGTCTCCACACAGCGGCGGACCTTTTGGCAGGAATCCTTGGTAGCCAACTCCTCCAGCATATTGTCGTCCACCCGAATCACATCCATAATGGAGAGGGAGCCATCGTCCGCGTCCCCATCCAGAGCGTCCGAGAGGGAGACCGCCCCCGCCAGCTTCTTCTGGGCCCGGAAGTACATGAGAATCTCATTTTCGATGCACCGGCTGGCGTAAGTGGCCAGGCGGACGTTCTTGTCCGGCTTGAAGGTGGAGATCCCCTTGATGAGGCCGATGGTACCGATGGAAATGAGGTCTTCACTGTCCCCAGACTGGGTGTAATACTTTTTTACGATATGGGCCACCAGGCGCAGGTTATGCTCGATGAGGGTATTGCGGGCCTCCATATCTCCCCGGGCGCAGGCTTCCAAACAACGACGCTCCTCCTCTGCCTTGAGTGGCTGGGGAAAGGAACCCGCCGGACCGGTAAGCCGCAGGGGAAAAAACAGGGTCCGAAGCAGCAGTAACAGCCATGGTGAGAGCATGGTTTCACCTCCGTACCGCCATCCTATTCCCCCTTTTGTCCTCTTATGTGCCCCATCCGCCACCGGCTCTTGACCGCCCTCT
>JAHHSF010000042.1 GCA_020025375.1 Oscillospiraceae bacterium
CTGCCGCCCATCTAAAAACATTGAGAGAAAAAGGAGCCGGGATATGGCCTTCTTCAAAACCAATTCTCAGACCCCGGCGGTAGACTTCAAGCATCTGCCCAGACATGTGGCCATTATTATGGATGGCAACGGCCGCTGGGCAAAAAAGCGTGGTTTGCCCCGTACTGCTGGCCACGCCGCGGGTGCCGAGACCTTCCGTACCATCGCCACCTACTGCAAGGACATTGGCCTGGAGTACCTCACCGTCTACGCCTTTTCCACCGAAAACTGGAAGCGACCGGCGGAAGAGGTAGGGGCCATCATGGGCCTGCTGAAAAAGTACCTGTTGGAGGCCATCGGTAAGATGGAGCGGGACAAGGTGAAAATGAAGTTTTTCGGCGACTTGTCCCCCCTCCCCGAGGAGCTGCGCCTGCTCTGCGAGCAGACCGAGGAAATCTCCAAGCGGTATGAGGGCTGTCAGGTGAACATCTGCCTCAACTATGGGGGCCGGGACGAGATTATCCGGGCCGCCCAGGCCTTTGCCACCGCCTGTGTGGAGGGAAAGGCCGACCCCAACCACCTGACCGAGGAAGCCTTTTCCAAATATCTCTTTTCGGCTGACGTCCCTGACCCCGATCTGGTCATCCGGCCCAGTGGAGAACTGCGCCTGTCCAACTTCCTGCCTTGGCAGTCAGCCTATGCCGAGTTTTATTTTACAGACGTGCTGTGGCCCGATTTCGGAAAGGATGAGCTTCACCGGGCTCTGGCGGCCTATCAGGGCCGATCTCGTCGATTTGGAGGAATCAAGTAATGGGAAAAAGAGTGATGGTGGCGGTCATCGGCGTTCCGATTCTGTTGGCGTTCCTCTTCCTTTTGCCCCCGGTTTGGCTGACCGTGATGGTCAGCGTGCTGTCTATGGTGGCGGTACATGAGGTGCTTTGGTCCACCGGATGCGTCAAGCACGCCCTGACCTCGGTCTGCTCCGTGGCACTTGCCGGCGTGATTCCTTTCTGGGTTTACTATGACGGCAGGCCCCTGCCCGCTCTCTTTGGCCTGTTCATCTATGTTCTGCTTCTGTTCCTGGCCGCCATGAACAGCCATAAGACCGTAACCCTGGAGAAGATGGGGAGCGCCTTCTTCGTCTCTGTGATGATTCCCTTCTTTCTCTCGTCCTTCCTGCGGATTCGCCGATTGGATCAGGGAATCTATTTCCTCATCCTGCCCTTTGTGGCCGCTTTTCTGAGCGATGCCTTTGCCCTTTTTGCCGGGATGCTCTTCGGTAAGCACAAGCTGGCCCCCGAGCTCTCTCCCAAGAAGACGGTGGAAGGGGCTGTGGGCGGCGTATTTGGCGCTGTGCTGGGCTGTTTGGTCTTTGGCCTGGTGCTGGCCTTCGGCTATGAGATGACCCCCAATTATCTCCATCTGGTAATTTACGGTATTCTGGGAAGCATTGTTTCCCAAATCGGGGACCTTTCCTTTTCTTACATCAAGCGGGAATATGGAATTAAGGACTTCGGCAACATTTTCCCCGGCCACGGAGGGGTGCTGGACCGCTTTGACAGCGTGATCTTCTGCGCCCCCCTCATCGAGTTGCTTTTACGCTATTTTCCCGTCGTCTAAGAGGATATGACCATGACAAATTGTGTTTCTATCTTGGGCTCCACCGGGTCCATCGGGCGGCAATCCCTTGAGGTCATTGCCGCCCTTGGCATTTCGGTCGGGGCCCTGACTGCCAATCGGAGCGTGAGCCTGCTGGAAGAGCAGGCCCGCCGATTCCGGCCCAAACTGGTGGTGGCCACAGATGAGGCCGCCTACCTGGACTTGAAGGGTCGGCTGACGGATACGAATATTCGGGTGGCGACCGGAATGGAGGGCCTCATGGAGGCCGCCGTCCTCCCGGAGGCCGATACCGTTCTCACTGCCGTGGTAGGGGTGGTGGGCCTTCGACCCACTTTGGCCGCCGTGGAGGCGGGCAAACGCATCGCCCTGGCGAATAAAGAGACCTTGGTCTGTGGTGGAAAGCTTGTGATGGACAATGCGGACCGCTTCGGCGCCCAGATTGTTCCCGTGGATTCCGAGCACTCCGCCATCTTTCAGTGCCTCCAGGGCTGCGCAGACAGGGGAGCAATCAAGCGCCTCATCCTCACCGCCTCGGGCGGGCCTTTCTTCGGCAGGACTCGGGCTGAGCTGGAGGGAGTGAAGGCGGCCCAGGCCCTGAAGCATCCCAACTGGTCCATGGGGGCCAAAATCACCATCGATTCGGCAACGCTGATGAATAAGGGCTTGGAATTTATCGAAGCCATGCACCTGTACCGGATGCCGCCGGAGAAAATTTCCATTGTGGTCCACCGGCAGAGTATCATTCACTCTCTGGTGGAATACTGTGACAATGCGGTACTTGCTCAGTTGGGCGCTCCCGATATGCGCCTGCCTATCCAATATGCCTTTACCTGGCCGGAGCGGATGCCTGGGCCAATCGAGCCTTTGGATCTGCTGACCTGCGGGGAGCTGGGCTTTGCCGCCCCCGATCTGACCACCTTCCCCTGCCTGGCCCTGGCTATGGAGGCCGCCCGAACGGGTGGGACCGCTACCGCCGTGCTCAACGGTGCCAACGAGGTGGCGGTGGAGAAATATCTTCAGGGAGAGATCGGATTTTATGACATCCCCCGCCTGGTAGAGAGGGCGCTGGCTACCGTTCCGGTGGTGCAGGCTCCTCTGCTGGAGGACATTTTGGCCGCCGACCGGGCGGCCCGCGAAACTGTAATGAGGTGAAATAGTTGCTCTACGCCGTCATCGCCATCCTGATATTCGGTCTGCTCATCGCCGTCCACGAGCTGGGCCATTTTCTGACCGCCAAGCTCTCGGGGGTCCGGGTGAATGAGTTCGCCATCGGTATGGGTCCCGTCCTGCTTCAGCGGCAGAAAGGGGAGACCCTCTACTCCCTCCGGGCCCTGCCCATCGGCGGCTACTGCGCCATGGAGGGGGAGGACGAGGCCTCCAAGGACCCCAAGGCTTTTGGAGCCCAGGGGTTCTGGAAAAAGATCCTCATCCTGGCGGCGGGCTCGGTTATGAACTTCCTGGCGGGGTTGGTGCTTATCCTCCTGTTGCTGGGGCAGAACACGGCTTTTTATATCCCGGTAATTGGGGAACTGTACGACGGGTTTCCCCTGAAGGGAGAGCAGGGCCTCCTGGTGGGGGATCGCATCCTTTCCATCAATGGGAGCCGCATCTACACCTGGTCCGACCTGACCCTTTTTCTGGACCGGGGGCAAGGCATGCCCATGGACCTGGTGGTGGAGCGGAACGGACAAAAGCTGACCCTGAACGACCTGCCATTGGAAAAGCGGGAGTATGTGGTGAACGGGGAGACCCAGTATAAATTTGGTATTGTTCCTGCTTGGGAGAAGGCTACCATTCCAGTCAGATTGCGGGAAACGGTCTACACCGCCATCGACTTTGTCCGTATGGTGTGGATGGGGCTGAGCGACCTTGTGAGCGGTTCTGCCGGGCTCCAGGACATGACCGGGCCCATCGGTATTGTGGGTGCGGTGACCGAGGCGGGGCAGAGCGCAGAGGCGGCCGGAGGGCTGGCCGCCGGTCTGCAGAGTGTGGTCAGCTTCCTGGCTTTCATTGCCGTGAACCTGGCGGTAATGAACCTGCTTCCCATTCCCGCTCTGGACGGCGGACGGATTTTCCTGCTGGTGGTGAGTACCCTCTTCACCAAGCTGACCGGGAAGACGCTGGACCCTAAATATGAGGGCTTTATCCACACTGCGGGCTTTATTGCCCTGCTGGGGCTCATGGCTGTGGTGGCCTTCAATGATATTTTCCGGCTTTTGAGGTGAGCGAAATGACAAAGCAGATCATGGTAGGCGGCGTTCCCATCGGTGGCGGCGCCCCTGTTTCCATCCAGTCCATGACAAACACCCGGACCGATGATGTGGCGGCCACCGTGGCCCAGATTCGGCGGCTTCAGGCCGCCGGGTGTGAAATCGTCCGGGTGGCGGTTCCCGACATGGCCGCCGCCAGGGCGGTGGGGGCCATTCGGGAGCAGATCGCTATTCCCCTAGTGGTGGACATCCATTTCGACTACAAATTGGCCCTGGAGTGTATCGCCGCCGGGTGCGACAAGGTACGTATCAACCCGGGTAACATCGGCGGAGCTGACCGTGTCAAGGCGGTAGCCGATGCCTGCGGCCGGAAGGGAATACCCATCCGTATCGGGGTGAACGGCGGATCTTTAGAGAAGTCTATCCTGGCGAAATACGGCGGTATTACCCCCCAGGCGTTGGTGGATTCCGCCTTTGGGCATATCCGCCTTCTGAATCAATTTGACTTTGACAATATCTGCGTCTCCCTCAAGTCCTCTGATGTGCGGACCACCATGGAAGCCTACCGGCTCATGAGTATGCAAAGTGATTATCCTTTACATCTTGGCGTGACTGAGGCGGGGACCATGAAGATGGGGACCATGAAGTCCGCCATCGGGATCGGTGGCCTTCTGGCCCAGGGGATTGGAGACACTTTCCGGGTGACCCTCACTGCTGACCCGGAGGAGGAAATCTATGTTGCCCGGGACATTTTAAAGGCCGCAGGCCTTCGGGCGGAGGGCCCCAGTTTGGTGGCCTGTCCCACCTGCGGACGCACCCGCATTGACCTTATCAGCCTGGCCCATCAAGTCGAGGAGCGGCTCATGGCTGTAGACAAGCCTATCACTGTGGCGGTCATGGGCTGTGCCGTGAATGGCCCCGGAGAGGCCTCCGCCGCCGATGTGGGAATCGCCGGGGGAGATGGGGAGGGCTTGCTCTTCTGTAAGGGGGAAATTGTGAAAAAAGTCCCTCAAAAGGAGCTGGTAGACGCGCTCTTTGAGCTGATTGAAACATTATAAAGTGAAAATGGTTGTCATATAAAATGATGATATAGTGATCCGACAAGTGATTTGAGGAGTTTTATTGGCATGGCATATCCAGCGTTCTTAACTGTATTTGGCGCCTACCGTCCCCAGGGGGCATTGGCCGCTCTGCTGGCCGATTGGCAGGTTGAAAAGGCGGTCATCTGCAAGGTGACCCGCTCCATCCGGGCCGAGCTATTGTGCTCGGTCCAGCCGGAGGAGGCCCTTCTTCGCCGGGTGGAGGTGGAAATGGGAATGACCTACCGGGTGGAAGTCGCCTTGACGGCACGGACCCATGAGGCCCCCACCGTCACCGCAGAGGAGGAATTGAACCCTCTGCCAGACGACCGGGACGCGCCCCCGCCCCCCGGAGATGAGGACGCTCCGGGCGTGCCTGAGGAACCCCCTGTGTCAGCCGAGGAGGACGTGTTTAAGCGCACCGAGGCCATCCGGGCCGAGGCCATGAAAAAAGCGGCCGCAGCCCGTAAAAGCCACCCCTCCAAGGGCGGAAAAAAAGGCGGGGCCGGCAAGGTCATCTTTGGCCGGGAGGTCAAGAAGGACCCTACTCCCATGGGGGAGCTGGATCTGGATATGGGGACGGTGGCGGTTCAGGGCGAGGTCTTTTCCATCGATCACCGGGAACTGAAAAAGCGGGGGGCCTGGGTGGTCTCCTTTGATGTGACAGACTACACCGGTTCGGTGCGGGTGACCAAATTCTTCCCCGGAGATGAGGGCAAAGCCATCGTGGATGGGGTGAAGAAGGGGATGTACCTGCTCATCCAGGGGCGGCTTACCATCAACCGTTTTGACAACGACATGGTGCTTGAGCCAGACTCCATCGTCCAAGGCCAGAGGCCGGAGGGACGTAAGGATACTGCTAAGGAGAAGCGGGTGGAGCTCCACTTACATACCCGCATGTCCGCCATGGACGCCCTCACCGATACTGGGGCGGCGGTAAAACGGGCAGCAGGGTGGGGGCATCCCGCCATTGCCATCACCGACCACGGCGTGGCCCAGTCCTTCCCAGATGCCTGGCACGCCGCCGAAAAGGCTTATTTGCCCAAGGCGAACGAGGACGACCCTGATATTCCCATTAAAATCATCTACGGCGTGGAGGCCTACATGGTCCCCGACCGCCCGGCGGTGAACGGAAACGACAAGACCCCCTTTGACGGGGCCTTCGTGGCCTTTGACCTGGAGACTACCGGCCTGTCCCGGTACACTGACCGCATCACCGAGATTGGCGCCGTTCTCATCGAAAATGGGGAAATCGTGGAGGAGTTTAATACCTTCGCAGACCCACAGAGAAAGCTGGATCCGGAGAACATCAAGCTTACCGGAATCACAGACGAAATGCTAGTGGGAGCTCCCAGTCAGGAGGAGGCCATCCGGGCCTTCCTGGCTTTCGCCGGAGACCGGCCCCTGGTGGCTCATAACGCCGCTTTCGATATGGGCTTCATGCGGGAGGGGTGCGCCAGGTTTGGCATCCCCTTCGATTATACTTCGGTGGACACTCTGACCCTGGCGCAAAAGCTGCTACCGCACCTGTCCAAGCATAAGTTGGATGTGGTCTCCAAATACTTCCGCCTGCCCGAATTCAACCACCACCGGGCCAGCGACGATGCGGCGGCGGCGGCCCGCATCCTTCTCCCTTTGCTGAAAATGCTGGAGGAGAAGGAGTGTCACAACATTGGAGAAATCAACGCTACCCTTCGGGGGCAGGCCTCAGGGGGGAGCGCCTGGCTCCATCCCTATCACCTGATCCTCCTGGTGAAGGACCAGGTAGGTCTGAAAAATCTTTACCAGCTCATTTCCGCCTCTCATTTGGAATACTTTAAGCGGAAGCCAATCATGCCGAAAAGTTTGGTGGAGGAGCACCGGGAGGGCCTCATCATTGGCTCGGCCTGTGAGGCAGGAGAGCTTTTCCAGGCCATTATGGAGGGGCAGAGTCAGGACGAGTTGGAGGCCATGGCCTCCTGGTACGACTATCTGGAGATTCAGCCCATCTCCAACAACGCCTTCATGCTCCGGCCAGATCGAAAAGGCCGTATCCGGGCCAAGGATGAGGAGCAGATTCGGGACTGGAACCGGGTGGTGGTTTCCCTGGGCGAGAAGCTGGGCAAGCCGGTGTGCGCCACCGGCGACGTCCATTTCCTGGACCCCAAGGACGAAATTTACCGCCATATCCTGCTGGACTCCATGAAATTCGACGACGCGGACGAATCAAACCCCCTCTATTTCCGTACCACCGACGAGATGCTCCGGGAGTTTTCCTATCTGGGGGAGGAGAAGGCCAGGGAAGTGGTGGTTACCAACACTAACCTCATTGCCGACCAGGTCCAGCGGTTTGAGCTTCTGCCCAAGGACCTCTTTCCGCCCAAGCTGGAGAACTCCGACGGGGAGCTACGGGACCTGGTATGGGGGAAGGCCCACGACCTGTATGGGGAAAACCCGCCTCCCGTGGTGGTGGAGCGCATCGAGACCGAGCTTCACGACATTTTGAGCCGGCATTACGATGTAATCTATATGTCGGCCCAGAAGCTGGTCCAGGACTCCCTGGAGCATGGCTATCTGGTGGGCTCCCGAGGGTCGGTAGGCTCTTCCATCGTGGCCTTCATGTCGGGAATCACGGAGGTCAACTCCCTGCCGCCCCACTACCGCTGTCCCAAGTGCAAGCACTCGGACTTTGAGATTGCCAAGGAACTGGGCGCGGGGTGCGGTGCCGATATGCCGGATGCCCTCTGTCCCATCTGCGGGACCCCCTACGCCAAGGACGGCTTCAACATCCCCTTCGAGACCTTCCTGGGCTTCGGGGGTGACAAGGTTCCTGATATCGACCTGAACTTCTCCGGTGAGTACCAGGCCAAGGCCCACCGCAAGACCTTTGAGCTCTTCGGTGAGCACCACGTCTTCCGGGCAGGTACCATCGGCACCGTGGCGGAAAAGACCGCCTTTGGCTATGTGAAAAAGTATCTCGAGGCACGGGGAAAACGGGTGACCCGGGCTGAGGAGAATCGCTTGGCCAAGGGCTGCACCGGGGTCAAGCGGACCACCGGCCAGCACCCCGGCGGCATGGTGGTGGTGCCACAGACCATGTCCATCTACGACTTCTGCCCGGTTCAGCACCCGGCGGACGACACGGGTACCGACATCATCACCACCCACTTTGAATATCACTCCATGGAGGCCAACCTCCTGAAACTGGATATGCTGGGACACGACGACCCTTCCATGATTCGTATGCTTCAGGACCTCACCGGTGTGGATCCCCAGAAAATTCCTCTGGACGACCCGGACACCATGAGCCTGTTCACCACCTCGGAAAAGCTGGGCTTTACCGACGACAAGGTGCTGGGGCCTACCGGAGCGGTGGCCATTCCCGAGTTCGGTACCTCCTTTGTCCGTGGGATGCTTCAGGAGACCCAGCCAAAGGAGTTTGACGTTCTGGTGCGACTGTCCGGCTTTTCTCACGGTACAGACGTGTGGTTGGGCAATGCCAGAGACCTGATTTTGTCCAAGACCGCCACGGTCAGCCAGGCCATCGGCTGTCGTGACGACATCATGCTCTACCTCATCTCCAAGGGTATGGAGCCCAAGCGGGCCTTCAAATTCATGGAGGCGGTCCGTAAGGGCGCCATTCACAAGGGAAAGCCGTGGCCTGACGGGATTGTGGAGGAGATGCAAAGCCTAGGCGTGCCCGAATGGTATATTGAGTCCTGCCGAAAAATTGCCTATCTGTTCCCCAAGGCCCACGCCGTGGCCTACGTGATGATGGCCTTCCGGATCGCCTGGTTCAAGGTCCACCGGCCCCTGGCTTTCTACGCGGCCTACTTCTCCATTCGGGCCAAGGCCTTCGATGCTACGGTCATGTGCCGGGACTTTGACACCGTGAAGCGGAAGATGCGAGAGATCCGGGGCAAGATGGACGAGAAGAAGGCTTCCGCCGTGGAGGAGGATATGTATACGACGCTGGAGGTAGTGTACGAATTTTACCTCCGAGGTTTTACTTTCCACCCTATTGACTTTTTCACCTCAGATGCGGTAAACTTTCAGGTAGATTGGGCAGAAGGAACCCTGCTCCCGCCCTTCACGTCTGTTCCCGGCCTGGGAGAGACCGCCGCCCGCTCCATCGTGGAACAGCGGCAGGGGAAGACCTTCGTCTCAGTGGAGGAGGCGGCCGCCGCCTGTCCCAAGCTGACCAATACCCATGTGGAACTGCTCAAGGAGATGGGGGCCTTCGGGTCCTTGCCCGCCGAGAGCCAATTAACACTCTTTTGAACGTGATGCCCAAAAAGGAGGTATTTCTATGAACGAAAACCAATTTGACTTCGACAGTGGATATGTCCGGGAGACGCTGGGTTCCTATACCAACCGCACCTTCTTCTGGATGTTCCTGGGCCTGCTCACCACCTTCGGGGTGGCCTGGTTTGGGGCAAGGAGCGGCCTGGTCTGGCAGATGCTCTATTCCATTCCCATGATTCAGATCGTTCTGCTGGTGGCGCAGTTGGCGGTAGTGCTGGTCCTCAGCGCCCGGGTCCATAAGATTCAGGTGGGTACCGCCTACACCCTTTTCTTTGCGTATTCCATTCTTACCGGCGTTACCTTCTCGGCCATCTTCCTGGCCTACGACCTTGGGACCGTCCTTCTGGCCTTTGGTATGACCGCCCTTTATTTTGGTGGCATGGCCCTGTATGGCCACTTTACCAAGACCGACCTCTCCCGTATGCGTCCCATTCTCATGGGCGGGCTCATCTGTCTGATCGTTTTCGGTCTGCTTTCCCTTTTCCTGCCCATAGGAGCCTTTGACCGGCTTCTCTGCCTGGCAGGTGTGGGGATTTTCATGGCCTTCACCGCCTATGACACCCAGAAGATCAAGGCTTTCTATAACTATTATTCCGGGTATCCCGAGATGCTGGAGAAGGCTTCTATCCTCGCCGCCCTGGAGCTCTATCTGGACTTCATCAACCTGTTTCTTTACCTGCTTCGCATCTTCGCCAAAAACCGGGACTGACAAAAAATACTCTGTCCTTCATGAATTGACGATATGTGGTTTTCCTTTTGGGGGACCCCTCTGCACAACGCCTTTTCTTCCATGATACAAAAAGTAGACACCATTAAAAACACAAGTTTTTAATGGTGTCTACTTTTATTTTACAGATGCGCAGTTACTGTCCAGGCTCCGTTTTTTTGTATGTATTTACTTATCCAGACGAGCTTCCAGGCCCTCCAGCTCGGCCATAAGCTCTTTCGGGAGCTTGTCGCCAAATTTGCCATAAAAGTCCCGAATCTGGGCGGCTTCTTCCTTCCAGAGGGCGGGGTCCACGGCGAGAATGGAGGCCAGTGTCTCCGGAGTGATGTCGCACCCCTCTGTGTTCAGGTCCTCGGGCCGGGGAACGGTGCCGATTGGGGTATCCACCCCCTCGGCCTTACCATCGCATCGATTCAGCGCCCACTCCAGGACCCGAAGATTGTCCCCAAAGCCAGGCCACAGGAAATGGC
>JAHHSF010000043.1 GCA_020025375.1 Oscillospiraceae bacterium
GCAGACAGGTCATCGCGGCCGCCGGGGTCCCCGTGGCCGCCCCCTCCGGGAACACCTCTGGCCGGCCCAGCCCCACCCGGGTGGAGCATATGCTGGAGGATATGGACGGGAAGATCGACGGCATCCTGGACGGCGGTCCCTGCTCCGTGGGGGTGGAGTCTACCATTGTGGACCTCACCGTCTGGCCCCCCCGCCTGCTGCGCCCCGGAGGAGTTACCCTGGAGCAGCTCCGGGAAGTCCTGGGGACCGTGGAGGTGGACGAGGCGGTGGTTCGGCTCATGGGAGCGGAGGAGAAGCCACGGGCCCCCGGCATGAAATACCGCCACTATGCCCCCCAAGCGCCTGTCACTGTGACCAAGGGCGCACCGGAAAAAACGGCGGCCTACATCCGGAATCATCTGACAGAAAAGAGTGGGGTCATTTGTTTCGACGAGTACGCCGCCCTCTTTGACGGTCATGTGGTGGAGATGCTGGGGCCTGCCACCGACCAGGCCGCCCAGGCCCGGAATCTCTTCGATGCCCTCCGGGCCTTCGACCACGCCGACGTAACCGAAATCTGGGCCCAGGGCCCCGATGACCATGGCCTGGGTCTGGCTGTGACCAACCGCCTGAACAAGGCCGCCGGATTCCACATCATTGAAGTATAAAGAATGAGAGCAGCCAGGGACACCAAGTGGGCCTTTGGCCCACCGAGGAGGAGACCCTGGTTTGGCTGAACAGGAAGTGAGCGTATGATTCTCATCGGCATTACCGGGCCCACCGGGGCGGGGAAGACCACGGCGCTTACCGCCATGGAGAAGCTGGGCGTCTTTATTTTGGACGCTGATGCGGTATACTATGACCTGCTGGCCGGGAGCGGCCCCATGGAAAAGGAGTTGCGGGAACGATTTGGAGGTGGTATCCTAGACGAGGACGGTAAAGTGGACCGCAAAAAGCTGGGGAGCGTAGTTTTTGGGGACCCCGGGGCGCTCCACGACCTAAACGCCATCACCCACCGCTATGTGTGCCAGGAGTTGGCCCGCCGCATGGGAGAGGAGGAGAAGCGGGGCCGCCGCGCCGCCGCCATCGACGCCATCGCCCTCATCGAAAGCGGCTTGGGAAAGAGCTGCGATGTTGTGGTCTCGGTCCTGGCCCCCGCAGAGGTGCGGATCAAACGAATCATGGCCCGGGACGGCATTGCGGAGGCATACGCCCGCAGCCGGGTGGCCGCCCAGCAGAAGGACGAATTCTACCGGGAAAACAGCGACTATGTGCTGGAAAACGATGGGACGGAATCTCCTGAAGCCTTCTCCCGCCGGGCTCTGGCCCTGTTTCAGAATATCTTACATTTCTAAGGAGGAATTTATCATGGAAGAAAAGACTCTGGCTGACCGCCGCCGGGAAGAGCTGGCCCACGCGCCCAAGAACGGCTATGACCGCCTCACCGCCGAGGATGAGCTGGCCATGAAGGCCTACTGCGAGGACTATAAGAAGTTCCTGGACAACGGCAAGACTGAGCGAGAGTGCGTTTCCTACGCCGTGGCCCTGGCCGAGGCCAAGGGCTTCCGCAAGTTTGAGCGGGGCATGGCCCTCCAGCCCGGCGACAAGGTCTACCGCTCTAACCGGGGAAAGGCCCTCATGCTGGCCGTCATCGGCCGGAAGCCCCTCAGTGAGGGCGCTCATATCGGGGCCGCCCATATCGACGCCCCCCGCCTGGACCTGAAGCCCAACCCGCTGTACGAGGACAGTGAGCTGGCCTTCTTCAAGACCCATTACTATGGCGGCATCAAGAAGTACCAGTGGGTGACCATCCCTCTTGAACTCCACGGCGTGGTTGCCCTCACCGACGGCCGGGTCCTCAAGGTCAACGTGGGCAGCGGGGCGGGAGACCCCCTTTTTACCATTGACGACCTGCTTCCCCACCTTGGGGCGGAGCAAGGCAAGAAGCCCATGAGTGAGGCCATCCCCGGTGAGAACCTGAATGTTCTCATTGGGAGCCGTCCCTTCAAGGACGACAAGGGCTCTGACCGGGTGAAGCTGGCCATTCTGGATCTGCTGAACCAGAAGTACGGCATTGTGGAGGAGGACTTCATCTCCGCCGAGCTGGAGATTGTCCCTGCCTTCCGGGCCTCCGACATCGGTTTTGACCGCTCCCTCATCGGAGCCTATGGCCATGACGCCCGGGTGGGCCCCCGCGCCGGCCTGGCCGGAATGGTGCAGATGAGCGGCACCCCCGCCCACACCGCCGTGTGCATGCTGGCCGACAAGGAGGAGATCGGCTCCGAAGGCGTGACCGGTATGCAGAGTGCCGCCTTCGACACCTTTATGAGCGACCTGTGCGATACCCAGCGGGTGCCCCTGAAGGCTTGCTACGAGAAGTCCTTCTGCCTTTCCGCGGACGTGTGCGCCGCCTACGACCCCAACTTCCCCGAGGTCTACGAGAAGCGTAACAGCGCCCTGGTGAACTACGGCATGGGCTTCTGTAAGTACACCGGCGCTCGTGGCAAGAGCGGTGCCTCCGATGCCTCCGCCGAGGCGGTGGCCTACGTCCGCAAGATTATGAACGATGCCGGGGTCATCTGGCAGATGGCCGAGCTGGGTAAGGTGGATGCCGGTGGCGGCGGTACCGTCGCCGCCTATATGGCCCAGCGAGACATCGACACGCTGGATGCCGGCGTGGCCGTCCTGTCCATGCACGCCCCCTTCGAGACCGTGAGCAAGCTGGACTGCTACATGACCTTCAAGGGCATGAAGGCAGTCTACGAGGCCGAATAAGAATGAAAAGGCTACCGGAGCTTCCGGTAGCCTTTTTTGAAGGGTTGCCCCGCAAAAGAGGGGAGAGGGGATCGGCATTTTTAAAAGTTACACAAGATTGAGGGCGTAAAATTAGATAGGGTTAACAAAATATGTCAGTTTGACATAAAGCGTTTGGATTTTTGTTGACAGAGATTGTGCAAAATGTTATACTCTTGCTATAAAAAGAGTGTGAGAAAAATTGAAATTGGGAATCAGAAAGAGGACTTAAGACGGATAAAGTGAGTCCCTTTTTAATTTTGATTACAATGTAATCGATTACAAAAGGGCGGGTGTCAATGCAGACGTGTAACATTACCCAGGTCGCGAAACGGGCGGGGGTCTCGGTAGCCACGGTATCGCGGGTCATTAACCAGAGCGATTCCGTTACGCCGGAAACGGCGAAAAAGGTCCTCGCGGCCATTGAGGCCCTGGGCTATCGGCCCAATGTCTGGGGCCGGAGCCTGAGAAGGGGAGAGAGCCGGGTGGTCCTGCTCCTCGTTCCCAATGTGAGCAATCCCTACTATGCCCCTATCATTGCCGGGGCAGAGGATATTTTGAGAGCGGCGGGCTACAGCATCATGCTGTGCATCACCAACGTGGACGCAGCCCGCCGGGGCGCGTACTTAGATTTATTGAAAAGTGGCCGGGCCGATGGTGCAATCCTGATGGATACGGTGACCGACGACCGACAGATGGACGCGCTATTGGAGAAGTACCCTCTGGTTCAGTGCTGTGAATACTGCGCCAACGCCGCCATCAGCCATGTTTCGATCGACAATTACCAGGCCGCCCGTGAGGCGGTGCTGCGGCTCATTGCGTTGGGCCATACCCACATTGGCTTTGTTGGGGCGGATAACCGGTTCATCTCTACGGTCCGGCGGCGGGAGGGCTACCTTGCGGCGCTGGCCGCCCAAGGGTCTTTTCTCCGGGCAGAGGACCGAACCGTAGCCGCCGGGGATTACAGCTACGCCTCCGGCGTGGCGGCGGCGGGACAGCTCCTGGACCGGCCCGACCGGCCCACCGCACTCTTCTGCATTTCCGACGTGCTGGCCCTGGGGGCTCTGCTGGCGGCGAAAGAGCGGGGCCTGCGGGTGCCGGAAGATTTGTCTGTGGTGGGCTTTGACGACGTGGAATATGCGACTATGTTTGCCCCCCGGCTTACCACTGTCCGTCAGCCCTGCTATGAGCTGGGAAGCACGGCGGCGACCCTTCTCCTCCGTCAAATGGCGGGGGAGCCGGGCGGGCAGGCGCATTTTCTTCCCCACCAGCTTGTGGAACGGGATTCTACGGCGCAACCGTGCCGTTGAGTCATATAGGAAAGGAACAAATTTAAAGGAGGAAAATCAAATGAAACTGAAGAAACTGGCTGCTCTGGCTTTGGCCGGAGCCATGTCTCTGTCCCTGGTCGCCTGTGGCGGCGGTACCACCCCTCCCCCTTCCGCAGATCCTTCTGACGGCGGAGACCCCGTTGTGGAGAAGCACAAAATTGGTATTCTGGCCCCCGCTGTGACCCATGGATGGGTTGCCGCCGTAGCCTACAACGCCGAGGTCCGCTGTAAAGAACTGGCTGACCAGGTGGAATATAAGGTCGTCACCAGCAACAACGCCGAGGAGATGACCACTCAGCTGGACGAGCTGAAGACCTGGGGGGCCGATGCCGTCGTGGCTTTCCCCCAGTGGGAGGGCATGGAAGTGCCCATCCAGCAGTGCATTGATGATGGTATCCCCGTGGTGAACTTCGACATTGAGATCGCCGCCGAGGGCGTGTACCGCGTTTCCGGCGACAACTATGACATGGGCTATCAGGGCGCTCAGTACGTAGTGGACAAGATCGGCACCACCGGCAACGTTGTCATTCTGGACGTGCCCACCTCCGGCTCCGTGGCAGAGCTGCGTAAGCAGGGCTTCCTGGAGCACCTGGCTGAGCTGGCCCCCGACATGAAGACCGTGGAGTACGCCACCCAGTTCACCCGTGAGGCCGGTCTGGCCGACATGGCCGACATCCTTACCGCCAATCCCCAGATCGATGCCGTCTACTCCATGGACGACGAGACTTCCATTGGTGCCATCCAGGCCATCCGTGATGCCGGCCGCACCGACATCAAGGTCATCACCGGCGGCGGCGGTAGCCAGGAGTACTTCGACATGATGCTGGCCGAGGAGAACCAGGATCTGTGGATCGAGTCTGCTCTGTACTCTCCCGCCATGGTCAAGGACGCCGTTGACATGGCCCTCGCGATTCTCGACGGTAACGCTCCCGCCGACTTCGTGAAGATCATCCCCACCACCATCGTGGACCGGGAGAACGCCGCCGAGTACCTGGACGAGAACACTCCCTACTAATTACCCTTGCGCATCGAAAGGGGCTATGGCTGGCGCCATAGCCCTTTTCTTGAAAGAGAAGAAATGGATGTGAAGCCCATGACATTGGAGATGCGAGGCATCTGTAAATCCTTCGGTGCAAACGAAGTCCTCAAGCAGGTAGATTTCCAGATTCAGGGGGGCGAGATTTGCGCCCTGCTGGGAGAAAACGGCGCGGGAAAATCTACCCTGATGAATATTTTGGGCGGCGTGTTGTCCGCTGACCAGGGGACCATTCTCATTGATGAAGCCCCGGTCCAGTTCCATACCCCCTCGGATTCCCTGAAGGCCGGCGTGGCCTTCATCCACCAGGAGCTGAGCCTGATTAACGACCTGGCCATCTTTGAAAATATGTTTATCAACCGGGAACTGAAGAAAAAAAGCGGTCTGCTGGATGTGGGCCAGATGGTGACGAAGACCCAGGAGGTTTTCACACGGCTGGATCTGGACCTGGATCCCAGAACCATGGTTCGGGATCTGGATGCCTCCTATAAGCAGATTGTGGAGATTGCGCGAGCAATGATGATGGATGCCTCCATCATCATCATGGACGAGCCAACAACCGCGCTCACCGATCCGGAGATCGAGCGCGTATTTGATATGATGCGGATGTTACGCCGCCAGGGCGTGGGTATCATCTTTATCTCCCACAAGCTACGGGAGGTCATGGAGGTGTGCGACCGCTACACCGTTCTGCGGGACGGCAATATGGTGGCCAGCGGTTCGGTGTCCGAGGTAACGACCCACGATCTGGCCCGCTTCATGGTGGGCCACGATGTGCGGACCGAATCCCTTCGCCAGAGCCACGAGGTCGGAGGGGAGATCCTCCGGGGGGAAGCCCTCTCTGACGGTCACAACTTTCGGGACGTGTCCTTTACCGTTCGGGCGGGAGAGGTCTTGGGGGTCACCGGACTGCTGGGAGACGGGCGCAGCGAACTCTTCCAGGCCATCTTCGGCGCCGCCCCCTATTCCGGGGACCTTTTTGTGGAGGGAAAACCGGTGAAGGTCACCAGCACTCCCCAGGCCATCGAATTGGGGATTGGCTATGTGCCCCGGAACCGGAAGGAAAACGGCATCATTAAGGATATGACCATCCTGGAAAATGGCTCTATCGTTACCTGGCCCCGGTTGGCCCGGCTGGGGATCATCGACCAGGCCCGGCAGAGGGCGGAATTTGACCGCCAGGCCGCCGGACTCCATATCAAGTACGGTCGCCGGAGCGACCTCATCACCAGCCTGTCAGGCGGCAATCAGCAGAAGGTGGTGCTGGCCAAGTGGCTTTCCGCCGGCCCCAAGGTGCTGGTTCTGGACAACCCCACCCAGGGCGTGGATGTGGGAGCCAAGGAGGAGATTTACGACATCATCCTCCGTCTGGCCAAAGAGGGAGTCGCCGTGGTGGTTCTCTCCAGCGAGGCACAGGAGATCATCCGCCTCTGCGACCGTACCCTGGTCATGTATCATGGGATCATCCAGGGGGAGCTGGTAGGGGATGCCATGAATGAGCAAACGATCATGCATATGGCCACCGGCGGCACCGCCGCCGGAAGCGATATGGTAATGGAGGAATGACCCGATGGAAAAACAGACAGATTTGACGGTGAAGCACGGTGCGGCCCGGCGCTTTGTGGACCAATGGAAGCAAAATCCCCTCATCAGTACCGGCTTGGTGCTCATCCTCATGGTGATCATTCAGACAGCCGTGATGGTAGCCAAGGCCGACCCGAACGGGAACCTGGCTCTGTCCCTGTTTAACAACTGGCTGAACATTTTGAGGAACAACGCCCCCGTGGGCATCATCGCTCTGGGCATGACCTTCGTCATCATCTCCGGCGGCATCGACCTGGGAGTGGGTTCCACCCTGGTGGCTGTGGGCGCTATGGTGATGATGCTCATTGACGGTAGCGCCACCGGCCTGCTGGCGGGGATGGGGATTACCGGCGTGCCCGCCTATTTCATCGGCATCGTAGGCGGCCTCCTCTTCGGCGCCCTGCTGGGGGAGCTCACCGGTGTCCTTATCGCCTATGGAAAGCTCCCACCCTTCATTGCCACCTTGGGCACCATGAAGATCTTCCGTTCCGTGACCCAGCAACTCATGCAACACGCCAACCCCGCCGTGCCCAAGGGCTTTTTAAACATTGCCAACCTGCGTATCGGTGGCTTCGCTGTCCTTCCCATCCTCTACTGGCTGGCCCTGGCCGCCCTTCTGTACCTGGTTTCCAAGCGGACCACCTTCGGCCGGCATGTGTATGCCATCGGCTCCAACGTCAAGACCGCCAAGCTTTCCGGCATCAATGTTCGTAAGGTCAAGCGGCGCATCTACGCCCTGATGGGGGTGCTGGTGGCCGTGGCCGCTATCATCCAGGTCTCCCGCATTGGCTCCATGGACTACGCCAGCGCGGGTAGCGGCAATGAGATGGATGCCATCGCCGCCGTCATCGTGGGCGGCACCAGCATGGCGGGTGGCAAGGGCTCTATCATCGGTACTGTCCTGGGTATGCTTATCATCGGTGTGATGAACAACCTACTCACCCTCTTCGGGGTCCCGCCCTTCCTGCGTGAGGCCTTCAAGGGCATTATCGTCATCGTGGCTGTCCTTCTCCAGAAAAAGGAGGCCGACGCCTGAGTTCCCATCCATCTAAACGAGGTGAAGCAATATGTTTAACATCGGTATCATCGGTTGCGGGAAGATCGCCCAGGTGAGGCATCTCCCGGAATATGCCGCCAATCCCCAGGCCAAGGTGGCCGGGCTCTTTGACCTGAACCAGGAGCGGGCACAGAGCCTTGCCGCCCAGTGGGGCGGAAAGGCTTACTCCTCCTGGGAGAAACTGGTGGCTGACCCCACCATCGACGCGGTAAGCGTTTGCGCGGCCAACAATGTCCACGCCGAAATTACCATCGCCGCCCTGAAGGCGGGTAAGCACGTTCTTTGCGAGAAGCCTATGGCCACCACCCTGGCTGAGTGTGAGGCCATGGTAGCCGCCGCCAGGGAGAGCGGTAAATTCCTGATGATCGGTCAAAATCAGCGGCTCACCAAGGCCCATATGTGGGCCCGTAAGCTGGTGGAGGAGGGGGCCATCGGGGAGATTCTCTCCTTCCGAACGACCTTTGGGCACGGCGGACCCGAGACCTGGAGCGTGGACCCCGGCAAGGGCACCTGGTTTTTTGACAAAGCCAAGGCGGCCATGGGCGCCATGGCCGATCTAGGGATCCATAAAACCGATCTCATTCAGTATCTCACCGGCCAGACCGTGGTGGAGACCGCTGCAAAGGTGACCACCCTGGACAAGCGGGGGGCGGACGGCCAACTCATCGGGGTGGACGACAACGCCATCTGCATCTACAAGCTGAGCGGGGGCGCTATCGGTACCATGACGGCAAGCTGGACCTTTTATGGAGCGGAGGACAACTCCACCGTTCTCTACGGTACCAAGGGCATTCTCCGCATCTACGACGACCCCGCCTACTCCATGAAGCTCATTACCGCCGAGGGAGAGCAGGTCCTCTATGAGCTGGAGGCCATCCAAACCAACGACAACCAGACCAAGTCCGGGATCATTGATTGCTTCATGGACTGCCTTGTAACAAATACGCCCCCAGCCATTTCCGGGGAATCGGTACTGACCGCCATGCGTGCTGTCTTCGCAAGTCTGGAAGCCTCTGCCACCGGGCGGACGGTGGCCATTTGCCAGGATTAAAAGGAGGTCGTCACAATGAAAGTAGGCTTTGTCAGCGCCATTCTGGACGGATGGAGCTTTGAGGAAATGATCGATGTGGCCCACGACATGGGCTTTCACTGCGTGGAGGTGGCCTGCTGGCCCTCGGGCAGGGCGGAGCGCCGCTATGCCGGGGTGAGCCACATCGACGTGGATGGGCTTACCGATAAGAAGGCGGCCTATCTTTTAAAGTACTGCGAGGAGCGGGGAGTAGAAATATCCTCCCTGGCCTTCTATCCCAACGCCATGGACGAGGATCTGGAAAAGCGGGAGGCCAATATTGCCCACCTGAAAAAGGTTATCCTGGCCAGTGAGAAGCTGAAGGTGGGCATGGTCACCACTTTCGTGGGCCGGGCTACCCATAAGACGGTGAGCGAGAACCTGGAGCTTTTCCGGGAGATCTGGCCTCCTATCGTGGCCTTCGCCCAAGAGCATGGGGTGAAAATCGCCATCGAGAACTGCCCCATGTGGTTCGACGAGAGCAACTGGCCGGGGGGACAGAATCTCTTTACCACCCCTGCCATCTGGCGTAAGTGCTTTGAACTTCTCCCCAGTCCAAATTTCGGAATTAATTATGATCCCAGCCACTTCGTCTGGCAACAGATGGACTACATCCGCCCTCTGTATGAGTTTAAGGACCGTATCTTCCATGTCCATTACAAGGACATCAAGCTTTTTCCCGACAAGCTGGCCCAGGTGGGGGTCATGGCTTCCCCTCTGGACTACATGGCACCCAAACTCCCGGGCTTAGGGGATGTGAATTGGGCGAAGTTCGTCTCCGCCCTTACCGACATCGGTTTTGAGGGCTATACCTGTATAGAGATGGAGGATCGGGCATTTGAGGGGAGCCGGGAGCGTATTCTGGAGGGTCTCCGCCTCTCCAAACGCTACCTGGATCAGTTCATCATTTAACAGCCAGGGGGACCGCCCGGCGGTCCTCCCCTTTTTTAGGAGGGATTTTTATGGAACGCATTCTTGCGGTGAACTCCAACTGCTACCACGGCTTTTCCATTGAGGAGGCCATCGATGGCATCGCCGACGCTGGCTTCCGGTACATCGAACTGACCGCCACCAAAGGTTGGACCGAACACGTTTTTCCAGATCAGAGCTTCCATCACCTGTGCCAAGTAAAGAACAGGCTGGCCGCGAAGGGGCTTATTCCTTTCGCCATGAGCGGCCACTGCAATCTGATGGATACCAAGCGAATCTCGGACTTTATCGACAATATTCGTCTGGCCGCCTTCTTCGGATGCCAATACATCGTCTCCTCCATCGGGGAGGCCCACATAGAGGACCAGGCCGTAGCCTCCAACGAAGAGGTGGCCGGGCACATTCAGGCTCTGGTCCCCGAACTGGAGAAGAATGATCTGACTCTGGTGCTGGAGGTCCATGGAGAGCATGGGACTGGCAAGATTCTCAAGGAGATTGTTGACCTGGTGGGTTCCCCGCGGGTGGGAGTCAACTATGAC
>JAHHSF010000044.1 GCA_020025375.1 Oscillospiraceae bacterium
TTTCCAGCCCCAGACCCAGCTTCTGGATCTCCTGGATCCCTCGGGCCGCCGCCTGCCCGCCTTCTCAGTGGAGGATGCCTATTCCGAAACGCTGGCCGCCCTGCGGAAGGAGAAGGCAGACCTGGAGGTCCAGCTCCGGTCCTGCGTGGGCGAGGAGCGGGAAAAACTCCTCACCCGCCGCCGCACGGTCGCCATCCACGAGGACGAAGAAGAGCTGGCTGTCCGGCGGCGTCTCACCGGCCGGGTGCTGGCCGAAAAGGAGACCCTTCTGGCCAACATGGACGCAGTGGCCACGTTGGACTTTCTCCTGGCCAAGGCCCGGCTGGCCCGCAGATTCAACTGCGTCCGCCCCACCGTGGCCGATGGGCAGGTGGTCACCGGAGTGAATATGGTCCACCCCGAGGTCTCCGCCGTCCTGGCCGAACACAGCCGAACCTTCACTCCCATCTCCCTCACCCTGGAACAGGGGGCCACTGTCATCACCGGGGCCAACATGGGGGGCAAGAGCGTGGCCCTCAAGACCACCAGCCTCAATCTGCTCCTCCTCCAAACCGGCTTCTTTGCTTTCGCGGAAGCCTTCTCCGCCCCCCTCTTCCACTCGATCACCCTCTTGCTGGCAGACAACCAGTCGGTGGAACGGGGCCTTAGCTCCTTCGGGGCCGAGGTCACCGTCCTCAATGACCTGCTCCAGGAGACTCAGGGTCGGTTCTTCTTCCTGGCCCTGGATGAGTTTGCCCGGGGCACCAACCCCCATGAGGGTGCCGCCCTGGCCCGGGCCCTGGCGGAATATCTCTGCCGGATCCCCTGCATCTGCCTTATGACCACCCACTACGACGGGGTCTCCGAGGCAGCAGCCGCCCACTATCAGGTTACCGGCCTGCGGGACCTGCCCCCCGAGGATTGCGTCCCCGGTGAGAACCCCCTGGCCCGGCTGGCCCGAATGATGGATTACCGGCTGATCCCCGCTCCTCAAGGAGTCCCCTGCCCCCGGGACGCTCTGCGGGTCTGTCGGCTCTTGGACCTGAAACCGGAACTTTTAGAAATTTTTTCACAAAACGGTTGACAGCCTGACTGATTTTTTTGTATAATACCCCATGATAAAGGTTGTCTCCAAAAGTACATATGGTAACATGAATAGAGGCGCGGCTGAAAAGGTACCTGGATCATGCCAAGGATGGGGAACATCCAATGGGTCCTGGGAATGTGATGCCGCCGAAGGGGCGTAGTTTTCTCCGCTACGTTCCTGGGATCGACATCTAGCGTGTCGGAACTGTCATGGTAACATGAAGCGCTGTTTATGTTCAGGCGGCTCAATGCCGTCTGGACATAAATGGCCTTTTTTGTTCATGGTGCGCTATTCGTTTCTTCCTCTCCAAGAAACGAGTTGCGCATTATTTTTATTTTCAGTTCATTACCCCGCAAAATTTTTAAAGGAGGTCTTTCCCATGAAATCTCTTCTCCGTCTCCGCATGAGCGCAAAGGACGCCCATTACGGCGGCAACCTGGTGGACGGCGCCCACATGGTCCATCTCTTTGGCGACGTCGCCACCGAGCTTCTCATCCAACAGGATGGCGACGAAGGTCTCTTCTGCGCCTACGACAACATCGAGTTCCTGGCCCCCGTCTATGCCGGCGATTACATTGAGGCCGTGGGTGAGATTACCCACGTTGGCAACACCTCCCGCAAGATGAAGTTCGAGGCCCGGAAGGTCATCGTCTCCCGGCCCGACATCAATGACTCCGCTGCCGACGTTCTGGCCGAGCCCATCGTGGTCTGCCGCGCCACCGGCACCTGTGTCACTCCCAAGGATAAGCAGAATGTGCCGCGTCCCTGAGTGCGGAGGGTAGGTACACAGGGGGGTAAGATGGCATGGTGAAGCAAAAAGCAGGTTGGGCAACGCCCAACGGCATTTTTTGCGGAATGTCAACTTATCGACCCGGCCCTGTGTCCAACCCATAGCCTGACATCATCGGTTTATGAAAGGAGTCTTTCCCTTGGAGAAGCTCATCATCACCGCCGCCATCTGCGGCGCGGAAGTCACCAAAGAACACAACCCCGCCGTCCCCTACACCGTGGAGGAGATGGTCCGGGAAGCCAAGAGCGCCTATGACGCCGGTGCGGCCGTCATCCACGTCCACGTCCGGGAAGACGACGGCACCCCCACCCAGGACCGGGAGCGGTTCCGCGTGGTGCTGGACGCCATCAAGGAGGCCTGTCCCGGCGTTATCCTCATCCCCTCCACCGGCGGCGCCACCGGCATGACCCCCGAGGAGCGGCTCCAGCCCACCGAGCTGATGCCTGAAATGGCCACTCTGGACTGCGGCACCTGCAACTTCGGGGACGATATTTTCGTCAACGACATGCCCACCATGCGGGCCTTCGGTCAGCGGATGATCGAAAACCACATCAAACCCGAGTACGAGTGCTTTGAGATTGGCCACCTGGATACCGTCCTGGATATGGCCCGCCGGGGCCAGGTTCCCGGTGCTCCTATGCAGTTTAACTTCGTGCTGGGCGTTCAGGGCTGTACCCCCGCCACCGTGGGCAACCTGGACTATCTGGTCAAACAAATTCCCGCCGGCTCCACCTGGACCGTCACCGGCATTGGCCGGGGTGCCTGGCCCATGGTGGCCGCCGGTATCGTCATGGGCGGCAACGTCCGGGTCGGCTTTGAGGACAACATCTATCTGGAGCGTGGCCGGAAGGCCGCCTCCAACGGCGAGCTGGTGGAAAAGGTCGTGGCCCTGGCAAAGCTTCTGGGCCGTGAGATTGCCACCCCTGACGAAGCCCGCGTGCTCCTGTCTCTGAAATGATTCCCGCGTTCAAATAAAAGTTGTGGAGGAATAACATTATGCAGAAGAAAGGCAACAAGTACGGCGTTCACCGTGTCATCGAGCCCAAGGGCCTTATGACCCAGGCCGCCAAGAAGATTGACAACACCATGGAGTGCTGGTCCAACGAGATCCTGTGCGATGTCTCCGCCCTGAACATCGACTCCGCTTCCTTTACTCAGATTTATGAGGCCTGCGGCAAGGACCTGGGCAAGACCGAGCAGATGATCCTGGACATTGTCAATGAGCGTGGCAAGATGCAGAACCCCGTCACCGGCTCCGGCGGTATGTTCATCGGCACCGTCAAGCAGATTGGCGACGACCTGAAGGGCAAAATCAACCTGAAGGAGGGCGATAAGATCGCCTCTCTGGTGTCCCTGTCGCTGACCCCCCTGAAGATCAACAAGATCAAGGCGATCCACCCCGAGATCGACCGCGTGGATGTGGAGGCTCAGGCCATTCTCTTTGAGTCCGGCCTGTATGCCAAGCTCCCCGACGACATGAGCGAAGAGCTGGCCCTGGCCGCCCTGGATGTGGCCGGCGCCCCCGCTCAGACTGCCAAGCTGGTCCGCCCCGGTGACAGCGTCCTCATCCTGGGCGGTGCCGGTAAGGGCGGCATGATGTGTTGCTATGAAGCCATGAAGCGGGTCGGCCCCACCGGCAACGTGGTGGCTCTGGTCATCTGCGAGGAGGATGCCAAACTCCTGAAGGATATGCACCTGTGCCACGAGGCCATCATCGGCTCCGCCACCGAACCCATCGACGTGCTGGAGAAGTCCCTGGCCGCCAACGGTGGGAAGGAGTACGACGTTTCCATCCTCATCGTCAATGTTCCCGCCTGTGAGATGAGCGCCATCCTCCCCGTCCGGGACAACGGCACCGTCTACTGCTTCTCCATGGCCACTGATTTCGCCAAGGCTGCCCTGGGCGCCGAGGGCTGTGGCAAGGACGTGAACATGATTATCGGCAACGGCTACACCAAGGACCACGCCGAAATCACCCTGTCCGAGCTCCGCGAGAACCCCGAACTGAAGGCCTACTTCGAGAAAAAGTATCTGTAAAGAAGCATCGAGCACCCGGAAGTCGGGCAATCGCAAAATGCACGGACGGACAGGCCGGGCAACGCCCGGCGGCATTTTCCGCGGAGCATTGAGTCGTTTTCCGTCGCGGAGGGCGCAAGGCGTGACATCTTTAGAGCTTGCAACTTAAATAAAATTTGTGGAGGTACATAACCATGAATGTCTCTCGTCGAGCCACCCTGTTTCCCAATGTTTCTGATGCCGATTGGAACGATTGGCACTGGCAGGTCAAAAACCGTATTGAGACCCTGGATGATCTGAAGAAGTACATTCAGCTCACTCCCGAAGAAGAGGACGGTGTCGCTCAGTGCCTGGGCACCCTCCGTATGGCTATCACTCCCTACTATCTGTCCCTGATTGACCCCGAGGATCCCCACGATCCTGTCAGAAAACAGGCCATTCCCACCGCTAAGGAGCTTCACAAGGCCTCCGCCGACCTGGAGGACCCCCTGCACGAGGATACCGACTCCCCCGTGCCCGGCCTGACCCACCGCTATCCTGACCGTGTCCTCATCCTCACCACCGACCAGTGCTCCATGTACTGCCGTCACTGCACCCGCCGCCGCTTTGCCGGCCAGACCGACGACGCTGTGCCTGTGGACAAGATTGACAAGTGCATCGAGTATGTGGCCAATCACCCCGAGGTCCGTGACGTGCTTCTCTCCGGCGGCGACGTGCTCATGCTCAGTGACGAGCGCCTGGAGTACATCATCTCCAAGCTCCGTGCCATTCCCCATGTGGAAATCGTCCGTCTGGGTTCCCGTACCCCTGTCGTGATGCCTCAGCGTATTACCCCCGAGTTGTGCGCCATGCTGAAGAAGTATCATCCCGTCTGGCTGAATACCCACTACAACCATCCCAACGAGATCACCGAGGAAGCCAAGCGCGCCTGCGCCATGCTGGCCGACGCCGGTATCCCCCTGGGCAACCAGTCTGTGCTTCTGGCCGGCGTGAACGACTGTGTCCACGTGATGAAGAAGCTGGTCCATCAGCTGGTCATGATGCGCGTGCGCCCCTACTACATCTATCAGTGTGACCTGTCCCTGGGCCTGGAGCATTTCCGTACTCCTGTCTCCAAGGGCATCGAGATCATCGAGGGCCTGCGCGGCCACACCTCCGGTTACTGCGTGCCCACCTTCGTGGTGGATGCCCCCGGCGGTGGCGGCAAGACCCCTGTTATGCCCCAGTACGTCATTTCCCAGACTCCTCACAAGGTCATTCTCCGCAACTTTGAGGGCGTTATCACCACCTACACCGAGCCCGACCACTACGAAGAGACCTGCCAGTGCGATGTTTGTAAGGCTCGCCGCGCCGGCAAGAGCCCCAATCTGGTGGGTGTCGCCGGTCTGGAGCAGGGTCAGGCCATGGCCATGGAACCCGCCAACCTCGCCAGAAATCAGCGGCACGTTCACTAAATTCGTAGCACGACTTCAGCAAACCCCTTAATTTCACATACATGAGGCCGAGCTCCATCACCAAACTCTCTTCTCTCTCCACCCTTCGGTCATGGTCTCCCCTCTTGTAGAACGGAGGCAATGCCCCGCCGAGTGACTCTCTCTCCCATTCGGCGGGGCTCTTTCCCCGTTTTCATCCTAACTTCGAGGTGATTGTAGATATGGCATCTAAGCTCCATTTGGATTATGATAAAGTCGCCAAGGCCCGGGCCTATGCCGCCCACGTGGCCGAGGATACGCAGCAGTTCATTGACCTCCACACCACCGTGGCGGTCGAGCGTACCGTCTGCCGCCTGCTGGGCATCGACGGCGTGAATGAGGCCGAGGTCCCCCTGCCCAACGTGGTGGTGGACCATCTCAACGAGAAGGGCGCCCTCTCTCAAGGCGCCGCTTTCTGGGTCGGCAACGCCATGCTGGAGACCGGCAAGGACACCCAGGGGGTGGCCGAGGCCGTGGCCGCCGGTGAGCTGGACCTCACTTCCGTAAAGCCCCACGCCGAGGCCGAGATCCGCGCCGTGCTGGCCCCCGTGGTGGAGGCCTCCCTGGCCAAGATTCGCAAGAACCGCAAGCGCCGTGAGGACTTCATCGCCGGTCACGGCGGGGAAAAGAACGGCCCCTGGATTTACCTTATCGTTGCCACCGGCAATATCTTTGAGGACATCGTTCAGGCCACCGCCGCCGCCCGCCAGGGTGCCGACGTCATCGCAGTCATCCGCACCACCGGCCAGTCCCTGCTGGACTACGTGCCCTACGGCGCTACTACCGAGGGTTTCGGCGGCACCTACGCCACTCAGGAGAACTTCCGCCTCATGCGGGAGGCTCTGGACAAGGTTGGTGAGGAAGAGGGCCGCTACATCCGCCTGTGCAACTACTGCTCCGGCCTGTGTATGCCCGAGATTGCCGCCATGGGTGCCTTTGAGGGCCTGGACATGATGCTCAACGACGCTCTGTACGGCATCCTGTTCCGGGACATTAACATGCAGCGCACCCTGGTGGACCAGTGCTTCTCCCGCGCCATCAACTCTTACGCCGGCATCATCATCAACACCGGCGAGGATAACTACCTCACCACCGCCGACGCTGTGGAGGAGGCCCACACCGTGCTGGCCTCCCAGTTCCTTAACGAGGCTTTCGCCCTGAAGGCCGGTCTGCCCGAGGAGCAGCAGGGTCTCGGTCACGCCTTTGAGATCGACCCCGCCGTGGAGAACGGCTTCCTCTATGAGCTGGCCCAGGCCGAGATGGCCCGGGAGATTTTCCCCAAGGCTCCCCTGAAGTACATGCCCCCCACGAAGTTCATGACGGGCAATGTCTTCCGTGGCCACGTGCAGGACGCCCTGTTCAACATGGTCACCATCCTCACCCAGCAGAAGGTCCACCTCCTGGGCATGATGACCGAAGCTATCCACACCCCCTTCCTCTCCGACCGCTATCTGGCCATCGAGAACGCCCAGTACATCTTCCGCACCATGGCCGACCTGGGCGATGAGATCGTCTTTAAGGAGGGCGGCATCATGGAGAACCGCGCTTCTGAGGTTTTGGACAAGGCCACCGGTCTGCTGGCCCAGATCGAGCAGCTGGGCATCTTTGAGACCCTGGAGCGGGGCATCTTCGCCGACATCAAGCGTCCCCGTGACGGCGGTAAAGGCCTGGACGGCGTGACCCAGAAAGCCCCCGGCTACTTCAATCCCTTCATGGAGGCCATGATGGAAGCCAACCTGAATGCCATGAAAGGGGGTGCCGTCAAATGAGCAGCGGCCTGTATCAAATCCGTGACAAAGACCTGGACACCACTCTGGACCTGACCAAGCTCCGCCCCTATGGCGACACCATGAACGACGGCAAGGTGCAGATGTCCTTCACCCTCCCCGTCAAGGACGACGACAAGGGCGCGGCCGCCGCCGTGCTCATGGCCCAGAAGATGGGCATGGCCGACCCCAACGTCGCCCTGCGCCAGAAACTGGACGAGACCTTCACCTTCTATGTGGTCTACGGCGCTGTCACCCACTCCGTCAACTACAACGAAATTGTGGTCCAGACCGTGGGCGACGTGGCCATGGAGATGGATGAGACCAACGAGTACATTAAGTCCCACCTGGGCCGCAAGGTCGTTGTCGTGGGTGCCTCCACCGGCACCGATGCCCACACCGTTGGCATCGATGCCATCATGAACCGCAAGGGCTTTGCCGGCCACTACGGCCTGGAGCGCTACGAGATGATCGAAGCCTACAACCTGGGTAGCCAGGTCCCAAATGACGTTTTTCTGCAGAAGTGCCGGGAGCTGAAGGCCGACGTGGCCCTTGTTTCCCAAACCGTCACCCAGAAGGACGTACACATTCAGAACCTCACCGAGCTCATTGAGCTGGCAGAGGCCGAGGGTCTGCGGGACAAGCTCATCTTCTGTTGCGGCGGCGCCCGTATCACCCACGCTCTGGCAAAAGAGCTTGGTTACGATGCCGGCTTCGGCGCTGGCACCTATGCCGGCGATGTGGCCACTTTCGCCGTGAAGGAGATGGCCCGCCGGGCGGGGACCGAGACCGTCTGACCCCTATTTTTGAACTACTTCTCTCCTCTTACACAACACAGAGATCCGGCTGGGAATCCCCAGCCGGATCTCTGTGTTTTTGTCCCCTCACAGCCAGTCCGCAATCACGTCCGCCAGCCCCGCCGGAGTTACCCCATTGCGGACCAAAAGGTCCATCAGCTCGTCAATTCTGGCCGCCGATACCGTCAGATCGGGAAATTCGGCGCTCTCCCCGGTGGCTTCGTTGACAATCTTCACACCGTAAGCCTCGCAGGAAAAGTCTCCGATCCGCTTCTCCCCCACCATAATCAGGTAGCGGCAACGGAGGCTCTGTCCCTCGCCGATCACTTCTTGACTCTCCAACAGCAACTCCATCATATTGTATGTTCCCCTTTCTTTATATACATGATATAGTATATATTCTTTATTTTCAAGAAAAAAAGACCGCCCCATTTCGGGGCGGTCTCATCTTTTTCGGCAGGTTTTTTTGCGGTTTTTGTGGAAATCAGCTGTCCTGTGCCGGACTTTCCGTCACGGTGTCGGACGATTGTTTCCCCTCGGTCATGGTGTAGAGGAACACACCGGCCAGGAGGATGGCGCCCCCCACCAGCTGGATGGGGCCGGGGATCTCCAAAAAGAGAGGGATGGCAATGGCGGAAGAGAAAATGGGCTCACAGAGCTTAGCCGCCGCCACATAGGAGGGGGAGATGTATTTGAGTGACCAGCTGAACAGGGAATGTCCCAGGAGGGTACAAAGCACCGCCAGGCCAAAGCCGATGACGTGCTCCCGAAGACCCCAACCGGTAATCCGGGTTCCGGTGACCCCGTCCAGGATCAGGAGGGTCACAAGGCAGGAAAGGTAGGTAAAGAAGGTATAGACCGTGGTGGACATGGTCCCACGCTTTACCCGGCCGATCAGGGTGTAGACGGCGATGCACACGGCGCAAACCACCGCCAGAAAGTCCCCATAGAGGGGATTGGGGGCGGTGGCCCCTCCCCCGCCGTCGTGAAGGGCCAGGATGACGCTTCCCACCAGGGAGAGGGCGATAGCTACTACCCCCAGTCTGGGAATCTTTCCTTTCAGAAAGATGGCAAAACCCAGGGCTACGAAAATGACCTCGGTACAGCCCAGCACGGAGGCCGAGGCGATGGTGGTCCACTTCAGGGATTCAAACCAGGTCGAGAAGTGGAGGGCCAGGAAGATACCGGAGGCGGTGCAGGCCAGAATATCCCCTCTGGAGGCCTGCTTGACCTCCTCCCGGTGGCGAAGGAAGGTCATGGGAGCCAGGAGGAGGACGGTCCAAAAGAGCCGCAGAGTGGCAATGGTAAGGCTTGGAGCCTCGGACAGGCGCACCAGAAGGGCAGAAAAGGCCGTCCCAAGAACGCCGAGATAGAGAATCACCTTCGGATTAATTGCTTTCATTTCCGTCCTTCTTTCTCTCCCCTGCCCAGCAGATCGTCCACTGTCACGCCGTAAAAGTCCGCCAGACGGAGCAATATATCTGTGGGTACATCCAGTTTCCCACTCTCATACCTGGAATAGGTCGCTTGGGAAACCCCAAGTAATTCACCAAGTTTTCCCTGGGTCAAATCTCTGTCCTCCCGTAAATCTCGAATTCTGAGATACATATTTACACCTCATTTTATATCGTAATCCATGCAAAAAACGCATATACAATATTATGCAATTTTCGCATATAGGGGGGGCAAAAAGACACCGAACGCAGAGCGTCCGGTGTCTTTTATAAACCAAATTACTTGGCGGCGTTGGCGGCCTTGATGGCCTCGGTAAGCATGGGGACGACCTTGAACAGATCGCCGGTGATGCCATAGGTAGCCACATCGAAGATGGGAGCGGCATCGTTCTTGTTCACGGCAATGATGCACTCGGAGTCCTGCATACCGGCCAGGTGCTGAATAGCGCCGGAGATACCCAGAGCCACGTAGATACGAGGATGGACGGTCTTGCCGGTCTGACCAACCTGCTGGTTGGCATCGACCCAGCCGGCATCCACGCAGGCACGGGAGGAGCCCACAACGCCACCCAGAGCGTCGGCCAGCTCCTGAGCCATCTTGATGCCGGTCTCGGGGTCCTTGCTGATGCCACGGCCCACGGAGACGATGACATCGGCACCGATCAGGTCAACCATGTGCTTGGCGACCTTCTTGATCTCCAGGATCTCGGTGTGGATGTCGGACTTGTCCAACTGGACGGCCACCTTCTCCACGACGACCTTAGCGGCCTGGGCCTCGTCGAAGGCCTGGGTCTGCATGACACCGGGGCGGACGGTGGACATCTGGGGACGGAAGCGGGGGCAGATGATGGTAGCCATCAGGTGACCGCCGAATGCGGGACGGGTCATC
>JAHHSF010000045.1 GCA_020025375.1 Oscillospiraceae bacterium
GGTCATCACGCCGCCCATGGTCTCAATGCCCAGGGACAGGGGGGTGACGTCCAGAAGCAGGAGGCCCTTCACGTCGCCAACCAAAACGCCGCCCTGGAGCGCAGCACCCATAGCCACACACTCGTCGGGGTTAATGCCCTTGAAGCCCTCCTTGCCGGTGAGCTTCTTCACCATGTCCTGGACGGCGGGGATACGGCTGGAGCCGCCCACCATGAGGACCTTGGAAATGTCGTTGCCGGAGAGGCCGGCGTCGCTCATGGCCTGACGGACAGGGCCGGCGGTGGCCTCCACCAGATGGGCGGTGAGCTGGTCGAACTTGGCCCGGGTAAGGGTCAAATCCAGGTGCTTGGGGCCGGTGGCATCGGCGGTGATATAGGGCAGGTTGATGGTGGTGGAGGTCATACCAGACAACTCAATCTTGGCCTTTTCGGCGGCCTCCTTCAAGCGCTGCATGGCGACCTTGTCGCCGGTGAGGTCCACACCCTCGGCCTTCTTGAACTCGGCGGCCATCCAGTCCATGACGCACTTGTCGAAGTCGTCGCCGCCCAGACGGTTGTTGCCGGCGGTGGCCAGGACCTCGATGACACCATCGCCCACTTCCAGGACGGACACATCGAAGGTGCCGCCGCCCAGGTCGTAGACCATAATCTTCTGGTCGGACTCCTTATCAGCGCCGTAGGCCAAAGCGGCGGCGGTGGGCTCGTTGATGATACGCTTTACGTCCAGACCGGCGATGCGGCCGGCATCCTTGGTGGCCTGACGCTGGGCATCGGTGAAGTAGGCGGGGACGGTGATGACGGCCTCGGAGACGGTCTGGCCCAGATAGGCCTCGGCGTCCGCCTTCAGCTTCTGAAGAATCATGGCGCTGATCTCCTGAGGGGTGTAGTTCTTGCCGTCAATGGCCACCTTGTAATCGGTGCCCATCTCACGCTTGATGGAAGCGATGGTGCGGTCGGGATTGGTGATGGCCTGGCGCTTGGCCACCTGGCCCACCATGCGCTCGCCGTCCTTGGAGAAGGCGACGACGGAGGGGGTGGTGCGGTTGCCTTCCGCATTGGCGATGACGACGGCCTCGCCGCCCTCCATGACGGAGACACAGCTGTTGGTAGTACCCAGGTCGATACCGATGATTTTAGACATAAGTCATTCCTCCAAATATAGTTAAATTTTTCTTAACAAAGTCAGTTGGCCACTTTCACCATGGCAAAACGCAGGACCTTCTCGCTGGTCTGGAACCCGGCCTGAAAAACCTCCACGATAGTATTCTCTCCCACGCTGTCGTCCTCGATATGCATGACGGCGTTGTGGAGGTTTGGGTCGAAGGTCTGGCCCAAGGCGGGGATCTCGGTGACCCCCTGCTGTTCCAGAATCTTTCGGAGCTCGCTCATGGTCATCTCCACGCCCTTGGCATAGGCCTCATCGGCGCAGGCCTGGTTCACGGCCCGCTCCAGGTTGTCGTAGACAGGGAGGAGGGCGGTGACTGTCGCGCCCTTGGCGTCGGCCCAGATGGTCTCCTTCTCTTTGGCGGTTCGCTTCCGAAAGTTATCATATTCGGCGGCCAGGCGGAGATATTTCTCCTCCTTGGCGGCCAGCTCTTCTTTGAGCGCCTCCAGTTCGTCCGGCAGGGAGGGGGTCTCCTCCGGAGCTTCGGCCTGGATCTCAGGGGTCTCCAGGACCTCCTCCTCAGGCTTCTGCCCCTCTTCCTTATTCTTAGACATATCTTTCATTCCTCCTTCTCGCCCTGGGGAAGCTCGTTCTTCCCGAACAGGCGGGCCAGGCCGTCGGCAAAGTAGGACAGCCGGGCGGTGACTTTCGCGTAATCCATTCGTGTGGGGCCCACCACGCCGATGACCCCCTTCATGCCGTCCCCAATGTCATAGCTTGCCATAACCACGCTGGTGTCCTGAAGGGCAGCGGCCACGTTTTCCGGGCCGATGAGGATGTTGGTCTGCTCGTTCTTGGGAAGGGCCAGGGAGTCAATCCCCTCGATCTCGGCCAGATAGTTCATCAGAGGTTCGGCCCGCTCCAGGCTCCGGTACTCCGGGTGGGAGAGCAGGCTGGTGATGCCTGCGGTGTGGACCAGCTTGGTGGCATGCTCCTGCAGCACCTCCATGCCGAAGGAGACCACCAGGGAGATAAGGCCGTAGGCCTCTCCGGCGGCGTGGGAAGCCACCCGCATGAGCTCGGGGGTGATCTCTTCCAGGGTCAGGCCGGTGAAGGTGGTGTTCAGCAGGGTGTTGAGAAGGCCCAGCTGGGTCTCGCTCAGATCGGTGGGCAGGCGCATGAGCCGGTTGCGGACCACATTGTTGTCGGTCATAAGGACCGCAATGAAGGCGTTGCTCTCCACCATCAGCAGATCAAACCGCCGGATGGTGACCCGGCCCGTCCCTGCCGCCAAGGCGAAGGTGGGATACCGAGTAAGCTGAGAAGCGATGCGGCCGACCTGGCCGATGACCTTATCCAGCTCCTGCATCTTCAGCCGAAGGGCTTCGTTGATGCGCTGGGTCTCCAGCTCACTGAGGCGGTGAGCCTCCATCAGCTCGTTGACGTAGAGCCGGTAGCCCTTTGGGGAGGGGATGCGCCCCGCCGAGGTGTGGGGCTGTTCCAGAAAGCCCAAGGCCTCCAAATCGGCCATCTCGTTGCGGATGGTGGCCGAGGAAATATCCAGCCCCGCAGACTGGGCGATGGACTTGGACCCCACCGGCTCCGCCGTGGCGATGTAGTTTTCAATGATGGCTCGGAGAATCCTCCTTTTTCGTTCAGTCAGATCCAAGCTCATCACCTCTAAAATCATTTTAGCACTCATTCTCATCGAGTGCTAAAGATAATTTACCACTACCCCCTCAAAAAGTCAATAGTTCCAGTTGTAAATATAATGTGAACGATAAAACCGGGCCTCTGTTTCGCAGAGGCCCGGCAGGAGTGCCAATTCAGTTGTGTGCTGCCCCGAAAGGCCTGTTCCGGCAGAGGCGGCCCAAGGCGATGACACCCTCCAGGATGCCAAAACCCAACTTGGGGCCGGCCATGCTCCAAAGGCCTTGCCCTGTTTCATATAGAAAAATACGGCTTACCTTGCCACCAGCGTCTCCCTTACCTCACCAAGCGCCCGGACGAAGGCCTCGCCCTCCTCCATGGTGGTGAGGGGGGAGAAGGAGACCCGCAGGACCCCCATGAGGACCTTGGGGGGCAGGCCCAGAGCGGCAAAGACGTGGCTGGGCTTGCCACGGTGGCAGGCCGAGCCAGCCGAGACACAGATGCCCTTATCCCCCAAGGCCCGGACCACGGGCTGACTGGGATAGCCAACCAGGGACAGAGCCAGGATATGGGGGGCATCCCCCGGGCTGATAAGTTCCACGCCTTCCATGCCAGAAAGCAGGCCAGCGGTGTGGTCCTTTACGGCCCGGATCTTCTCCTGGTTCCCGGGCCCCCAGGCGGCCACGGCGGCGGCCAGGGCGGCAATCTGAGGGGTGGGCTCGGTGCCCGAGCGGAGGCCTCTCTCCTGCCCGCCGCCGGAGAGGAGGGGCTTCACCTTCAGGCCCTTGCGGATGTAGAGGGCGCCTACCCCCTTGGGGGCCATGATCTTGTGGCCGCTGATGGTGAGAAAGTCGGCTCCCAGCTCCTTGGGGGTGAAGGAGACCTTGAGAAAACCCTGGACCGCGTCCACATGGAGGAGGGCGGGACAGCGGGCGGCCTGGATGGCCTGGGCGGTCTCCTTCACAGGGAGAATGGTACCCAGCTCGTTGTTCACCAGCATCATGGAGACCAGAATGGTGTCCTCCCGGAGGGCGGCGGCTACCTGGGCGGGGTCGATATGACCGGTCCGGTCTGGCTTGAGGTAGGTGATCTCATACCCCTGAGCGGCCAGGGCGCGCATGGGCTCCAGCACGGCGGCGTGCTCAATGGCGGTGGTGACAATGTGCTTGCCCTTTCGCTTATTCAGCTCCACGGCGGCCCGGATGGCCCAGTTGTTGCCCTCTGTGCCGCAGGAGGTAAAAAAGAGCTCCTCGGGCAGACAGCCCAGGGCACGGGCCACCACGGCCCGGTCGGCCTCCAGCCGGAGGGCGGCGGCCCGGCCCAGGGGATAGCCGGAGGAAGGGTTGCCAAAGCCCTGGGTCATCGTGTCAAAGGCCGCCTGGGCGGCGGCCGGACAAACCGGGGTGGTGGCGGCGGAATCTAAATAGATGGGCATGAAACATACGCTCCTTACAAATGGACAATAAGAATTGACAATATTGTAATGCCGAAAGCCAGGAAAAGTCAAGGCAGGTCATCTTCGGAAGCGGCCGCGCAGACCGGTGAAGAGGCTGTAAAGGAAAAGATCGGGCAGGCTTACAAAAAACGGCCAGGACCTTTACGCAAAAAGGAACGCTGGTCCAGGACCAGCGTTCCTTTTTGCGTGTTCTACTTTCTGGTATCCACGTGCCAGATGTTCTCGGCATAGTCCCGGATGGCGCGGTCGGCAGCGAAAATGCCGCTCTTGGCAATGTTCACAAGGGCCATCTGGTTCCACTTGACGGGGTCCTGGTAGGTGCGCTGGGCCCGCTCCTGGGCCACCCGGTAGCTGTCGAAGTCGGCCAGGAGCATATACTCGTCGGCGGGGCTCCCTGCGCCAAAGAGGAGACGGTTGGTGAGGTCGCCGTAGCTTATGCCGTCCCGAAAACCGGTGTTGAGGCGGTCAAGGACCATTTTCAGGTCGTGGTTGTGCATGTAATACTCATAGGGGGCATACCCCTTCCGCTTCATGTCCTGGACCTCATCCGCGTTAAGGCCGAAGAGGAAGATGTTCTCGTCGCCCACCTGCTGGTGCATTTCCACATTGGCACCGTCCAGGGTGCCGATGGTGAGGGCGCCGTTCATCATGAACTTCATGTTGCCGGTGCCCGAGGCCTCCTTACCGGCGGTGGAGATCTGCTCGGAGAGCTCGGAGGCGGGCATGAGCTTCTCGGCCAGGGAGACCCGGTAATTTTCCAGGAATACCACCTGAAGCTTTTCCTTGCAGAGGGGGTCGTGATTGATCTGGTCGGCGATGGAGCCGATGAGGCGGATGATCTGCTTGGCCACGGCGTAGCCGGGAGCCGCCTTGGCCCCGAAGAGGAATACCCGGGGGGTGGTGAGAAAGGCGGGGTCCTGCTGGAGCTTCTGGTACAGATAGACGATGTGCAGGGCGTTGAGGAGCTGGCGCTTATACTCGTGAAGCCGCTTCACCTGCACGTCAAAGATGGCGTCGGTGTTGAGGAGAATACCGCTCTCCTTGGAGAGCCAGCCGGCAAAGCGGGCCTTGTTCTCCTTCTTAATGGCGGCCAGCTGGTCCAGGACGGCCTTGTCGTCCTTGTATTGGAGCAGCTTCTCCATGACCTCCGGGTGGAGGAGATAGCTGTCCCCGCCGGTGCAATCCTTGATGAGGGCATCCAGCTTGGGGTTTATCTGGGAGAGCCAGCGGCGGTGGTCGATGCCGTTGGTCACGTTTTGGAACTGCCAGGGACGGCGGATATAGGCCTCGTGAAAGACCTCCCGCTTAAGGATGTCGGAGTGGAGGGCGGAAACGCCGTTCACCGAGAAGCAGGCGCAGACGCAGAGGTTTGCCATGCGGACCTCGCCGCCCCAGATAATGGCCATGTTCTGGACCTTGTTCTGGTCCCCATGGAAGTAGCCTTCCAGTTGGCTCTGGTAACGGTTGGAAATCTCCACGATGAGCTGCCAGATTCGGGGGAGGAGGCCCTCCATCAGGTGCTGGGGCCAGCGCTCCAGGGCCTCGGCCAGGACGGTGTGGTTGGTGTAGGCCACGGTGTGGGTGACAATGTGCCAGGCATCGTCCCAGGAATAGCCCTCCTCGTCCAGGAGGATGCGCATAAGCTCGGGGATGACCAGGGCGGGGTGGGTGTCGTTGATCTGGATGACGTGCTTTTCGTGGAAATTCCGCAGCGTGCCGTAGACCTTGCGGTGCTTCTTCGCAATGGACTGAACGGTGGCGGAGACGAAGAAATACTGTTGCTTCAGCCGCAGAGACTTGCCCTCGTAGTGGTTGTCCTCGGGGTAGAGAATTTTGGAAATGGTCTCGGCCATGGCCTTTTCCTCAGTGGCCTTCAGATATTCGCCCCGGGAGAAGAGGGACATATCCAGGGGGGTGGTGCTCCGGGATTCCCACAGGCGAAGGGTGTTCACATGCTTGGTGCCGTAGCCGGCGATCTCCATGTCTCTGGGGATGGCGAGCACGGTAGTGTAGTCCTTATGGATGGTGGAGTGGGTGCCGTCGGGGTGCCACTCGTCCTCGATGGTACCGCCAAAGTGGACCTCTTCTGTCTCATCCATCTTGGTGATGAGCCAGGCGTCCCCCATATCCAGCCAGTTGTCGGCCAGCTCCACCTGCTGGCCGTCCACGATTTTCTGTTTGAAGATGCCCAGCTCGTAGCAAATGGAGTAGCCCGAGGCGGGAATATCCAGCGTGGTCATGGAATCCAGATAGCAGGCGGCCAGGCGGCCCAGGCCGCCGTTGCCCAGACCGGCGTCGGGCTCGGCCTCGAACAGGTCGGCGGCGGAGAAGCCCAGATCCTCAATGGCCCCGGTGAGGGCGGGGAGGACGTTAAGGTTATAAGCGTTTTTCATCAGGGAGCGGCCCATGAGGAACTCCAGGGACAGGTAGTGGACCTGCCGGGCCCCGGTTTTTTCCACCTGGGCTTCGGTCTCCAGCTGGCGGTTTGACATGATGTCCCGAAGAACCAGGGCGCAAGCCTTGAACATATGGACGTTGGTAGCCTCGGAGACCTCCCGGCCAAAGTTGCGGTGGAGCTTGCCGATGATAAGCTCCTTTATTTCTTTCTTCGTGTACTCGCGCATAAGCGATGGGCTCCTATTCTTCAATGATATATGGATTAACAGCAGATTCCGCTCCTTTTTATCAGGCAGAAAAAGCCTGCCGGAGAGCGCATTCCGCCCTTCGGCAGGCTACTTTATCACATCGTTATTTTCCTGTCAAGCGGTTATAAATACCCAGGTATTCTTTCGCCGGTCCGTTCCAGCTGAAATCGGTGGTCATGGCGGTTTTCTGGAGCTTTTTCCACTGCTTGGGATCGTTGCGGTAGAGCTGGGTGGCCTCCCAGATCACATGGGCCATATCGTGGGCGTTGATGTCCGAAAAGGTGAAGCCACGGGCGTCGGGCAGACCCACGGGGATGACGGTGTCCCGGAGGCCGCCGGTCTCCCGGACGATGGGGAGGGTGCCATAGCGCATGGCGATCATCTGGGACAGACCGCAGGGCTCGGAGACCGAGGGCATGAGGAAGAGGTCGGCACCGGCGTAGATGGCGGTGGAGAGGGCGGCGGAATACATGAGCTGGGCCGAGAAGCGGCCGGGATACTGGGCGGCGGCAGAGCGGAAGGCCTCCTCATACTTCCAGTCCCCCGTGCCCAGGACCACCATCTGCACGTCCATAGCCATAATGTCGTGAAGGGCGGCGGTGACCAGGTCGAAGCCCTTGTGGCTCACCAGGCGGGAGACACAGGCGATGACAGGGACGTCGGGGGCCTCCTTCAGGCCCACGGCCTGTTGCAGGGCACGCTTGCACTCCTTCTTTCCCGCCAGCTTTGCGGGGGTGTAGGAGGCAGGGACCCCCTGGCCGTTGGAGGGGTCGTAGAGGGCCACGTCCAGGCCGTTGAGGATGCCGGTAATCTTGCTCTGGCAGTCAGCAATGACCCCTTCCAGCCCATGAGCGTAGAAGGCATAGTGCAGTTCCTGGGCGTAGGTGGGAGAGACGGTGGTGACGAAGTCGGCGGCGTAGATGGCCCCCTTCATCAAATTGATGTCCCCATAATAGGCCAGCATCTTCTCGTTGAAATAGCTCTCGTTCAGGCCAAAGAGATCCACCAGAAGCTCCTTGCCGTAGCGGCCCTGGTACTCGATGTTGTGGATGGTGAAAACCGAGCGGGTGCCGGACAGCTGGGGGATGTAGTACTTGGCCTCCAGCAGGTAAATGGGGACCAGGGCAGTCTGCCAGTCGTTGGCATGGAGGATGTCGGGCCGCCAGTCCAGGTGGCCGCACAGCTCGATGACCGCCCGGGAGAAGAAGGCGAATCGCTCCCCGTCGTCATAGTGGCCGTAGAGCTGGTTGCGCTTGAAGTAGTACTCGTTGTCGATGAAATAGTAGGTCACCCCATCCTTCCGGAGGGAAAAGACCCCGCAGTAGGGGGTGCGCCAAGCCAGGATAACGTGGAAGTGGAAGAGGAAATCCATCTGCTCCCGCCAAGGCTGGCCCACGCCCTCATAGAGGGGGAGGACCACCCGCACGTCGTGACCTTGGGCGGCCAGGGCCTGAGGCAGGGAGCCGGCCACATCGGCCAGGCCTCCGGTCTTGATAAAGGGTGCGACCTCGCTGGCGGCAAAGAGAATGTTCATAGCTTTCTCCTTTCCTGATTGGAGTATTTGGTATGGGAACAGCATATGGGCGCTCCGCGCTCATATGCTGTTTCGTGTTTATACGACGGAATTCTTGGCAATAGCCATGGGGTAGGTGTCAGAGCCCATGAGCATCCGGCCGGCACCCACGGTGACGTTCTTATCTGCGATCACGTAGTTCATGATGGCATCTGCCTTCACGACAGTCCCCTGCATAAGGATGGAGTTGGCGATGCGGGCCCCCTTCTCCACCTTGACACCCCGAAAGAGGATGGAATTTTCCACCTCGCCCTCGATGATACAGCCGTCGGCCACCAGGGAGTTGACCGATTTGGCACCGGGGGCGTAGTAGGTGGAGGGGTCGGAGCGGTCCTTGGTACGGATGGGGCGCTCCGGGTCGAAGAGGCTGGCCCGGACAGCGGGGTCCAGGAGCGCCATGCTGGTCTTGAAGTAGGCCGAGACCGACTGGATCCGGGGGGCGAAGCCGTCGAAGAGATAGGGGGAGATCTTTAGGGTGTTCACCATGGCCTGGAGGACCCCGTGGCCGAAGGAGGCGATGTTGTGGGTGGAGCAGTGCTCCACCAGGGAAAGAAGCAGATTCTTGGACAGGATGTAGACGTCCAGGCTCTCATATCCCACGGGGGCGGCCGGATGGATGCAAACATCCACCACCCGGTTGCCGCCGCCCACCGTCATGTAGAGACAGCTGGAGGGGTTGCCCTGGGGCTTGGTGGCACAGACGGCGGTAATGTCCGCCCCGCTCTCGATGTGCCGGGCCAGCACGTCGGCCAGGGGCAGATTGACGGCCATGTCGCCGCCGGCCAGGACCACGTAGTCCTGCCGGATGTTTTCCAGGTAGGAGACCACACCAGACAGGGCCTCCATCCGGCCCTGATAGACCCCGCCCCGGCCGCCGCCGGAGTAGCTGAAGGGAGGCAGGATACGCAGGCCGCCATGCTTCCGGGACAGGTCCCAGTCCTTGCCGGACCCCACATGGTCCAGAAGGGACTTGTAGCTGGACTGGACGATGAGGCCTACATCATCCACCCCGGCATTCACCATGTTGGAAAGGGCGAAGTCGATGATTCGGTAGCGGCCCCCAAAGGGGACTGAGCAGGTGTTTCGGGAGGTGGTCAGCTCCCGGAGCACCGAGTCAGAGCGGTAGGCGAAAACGATTCCATGCAGGTTGTTCATTCCTTGCCGCCTCCTTCCTTGACGTTACGGGTGACCATGGCCGCCGCACCCACAATGGCAGACGCGCCCACCTTCACGCCGTTGGCCACCACGGCCACGCCCCAGTCCTCGTTGCCGTCTGGAGGCGTGCCCACCTTGGCTTTTTCTCCGATGATGACATTTTCAGCGATGATGGAGTACTCCACCACGGCCCCCGCCTTTACCACGGTGCCGGGCATGAGGATGGAGTAGCGGACGACGGCCCCCTCCTCCACGATGACCGAGTGGAAGAGGACGGAGTTCTCGATGGTGCCGTAGACCTCGCAGCCGTCCGAGATAATGCTGTGGGAGAGCTGGGAGTGGGG
>JAHHSF010000046.1 GCA_020025375.1 Oscillospiraceae bacterium
AAGGTAGAGCCCTCGGCCACGATGCCGGCGGGCTGTTCCGCCCGACGGCCCAGGCCGGCCCGGATCAGCAGAGCGGTAAGGCTGGCGCACACCAGCCGGGCCGCCCGGAGGGAAAGCTGGTCCACCACCTGATAGACGAAGTCCCGCTCTTCCCCGGTCCGGCAGAGGCGGGCCAGGGGGTTGTCCCCGGTGGGATCCACGGCGAAGGCATCGGCCTCCTGGGTGGTGAGGCGATCCAACCCGCCGAAGGCGGAGGGGAGGAGGCCCTCGGCAGCCGCTCCAGCCAAGGTGAGGCGGATGACCTCCCCCAAATAGGCCCCGGACACCATCTTTTCAAAACGGTGGGTGCCGGGATCGCCGCTGGCCTCGTCCAGCTGGCGGTCAAAGGAGCCGGGCAATACCCGGCCAAAGCGGCCGGACTCGGTGTTGATGAGCATGGGGGAGACGCCGAGAGAGCCGGTAGAGGGTTCCCCGTAGCAGGTATTATACCCAGTTCCCCAGATCAGGCCAAGAAAGCCGTCGTAAGCGGCCCGGTCGGCCTGGGCCATCCCGCCCAGCAGAGCGGCGGCGGTATCGTTGAGGACCACCCCCCGCAGGTTAGGGACCCCTTGCTGCTGCAGGGCGTGGCTGAGGCCGTTGATGAGGAGCATCCCGGCGGCGTCGGTGACCTGAACCTCCTTGTCAAAGTAGAGGACCTTACCGTCCCGGTCCGGGGTGATCTCCGCCGGGAAGGAAAAGCAGAAGCCGACGGAGACACATTCCCGGATAAAGGGAAGAAGCTTTTGGGCAAAGACAGAGAGAAATTCCTCCCCCGTGACCGGCCCCTGACTGCCGGGGATGGGGAAGACCTCCAGGTGGTCGATGACCGGCCCCTGGGAGGTGAAGGTGACCTTGGCCACCCGGGCGTTGGTGCCCCCCGCGTCGATGACGGCCACGGGGACACCGAGGGGCAGGGGGCCGTGGTCGGTGAGGTAGGTGGGGAGCATCAGCAGGGTGGAGGGAGCTCCCGCCAGACCGGCGGAGATCTCCCCCAAAAATCGTTCGCAGGTGAGGGGAATATCCACCTGCTCCGGGGCCATTCCGTGGCGGTTCAGAAAGTCCTTGACCATGTCTCATCAGCGCTCCTTTTAGAGTGATTCTGAACGGTAAAACTAAAAAATAAAACTGTTGGGGCACAATGGCTTGGGTTTTCAGTCGCGCCGAAAGACAGCGCATAAAAGAGGCTTTGAACGAGGGCTAGAACGGCGGAAGGATGCTCGATTTTCGTGGAATAGACTGCCCTTTTATGGGGCTGTTTGGACGTGTTTTGCCTCTGGCTTTTTCATTTTACCGTTTTTTTGAAGCAGATGCAAGGGCTGGCGGCCAGGAAAGGCAGGCAAGAGATAAAAAAGTGGCGCAAGAGACAGAACCAAGCGTAAAAACGGCTTCGGAAAGTTTCCGGAGCCTTTTTCTTGTCTTTTGCGGGAAAAACTTCTATAATGGGCAGAGAAGGGAGGAGGTCCCATGAAAAAACGCTATACCCGCCTGAAAGTGCGCCTCCTGGTCTGGGTAGCGGGTGGCGCCTTCCTCTGTGCCACCCTGTGTATCGCCCTGGGATGCCTTTTTCGAAAGACTGCCCTGGGGGCACCCCTGCGGGTCCTGGTCTACTGGATCGGCCGGGCCTTGTTCGGGCAGACCAATCAGGAAGTGGACACCTTTTTGAGGGAGACAGTCCTGCCCAACCAGACCGTTCTCTTTACCGCTATCCTGCTACTGGCCATGCTGGTGGCCTTTTACCTGGCTATGGGACGGTTCACCCGCTGGTTTGACCAGATCAGCGCCGCCATCCACCAGCTGACCACCGATAACCGGAAGGAGATCTCTCTGGCCCGGGAGCTGGGGCCGGTGGAGGAGGATCTGAATGAGATGCGGCTGACCCTGGCCAGCCGGGAGGCGGAGGCCACCGGGGCTGCCCAGAGGGCCAGGGACCTGGTGGTCTTTCTGGCTCACGATCTGAAGACCCCTCTCACCTCGGTGCTGGGATACCTGAACCTGCTCCACGACCAGCCCGACCTGAGCCCGGAGCAACGGGCCAAGTATACCGGCATCGCTCTGGAAAAGGCCCAGCGGCTGGAGGAGCTCATCAGCGAGTTTTTTGACATCAACCGTCTGGAACTGTCCCAAATTGACGAGGCAGAGCAGACCATCCACCTGTCTATGCTGCTAGAGCAGGTGGGCGATGAGTTTTGGCCTCTTTTTGAGGAGAAGGAGCTCCGTTTCCTGCCGTCCGTTTCGGAGGGGCTGACCGTCCGGGGAGACCCGGACAAACTTGCCCGGGTCTTTGATAATGTCCTGCGAAACGCCGTCAATTACAGCGTGCCCGGGGGGACGGTGGGCCTGCGTGCCTTCCGCCAGGGAGGAGAAATCATCGTGTCCATCAGCAATGAGGGCCTGGAGATCCCCGAGCAGGAGTTGAGCCATATTTTTGAGAAATTCTACCGTCTGGACGCCGCCAGGTCCAGCCGGACCGGAGGGGCCGGGCTGGGCCTCGCCATTGCCAAGGAGATCGTGGAGCGCCATGGGGGCAAGATCAGGGCCGAGTCCACCGGAAAGCGCGCTGTCTTCACCATTACCCTACCCGCCTGGCAGGAGACCAAAAAGGACGCGCCTTAACGGCGCGTCCTTTTTCAGATTCTTCTTCTTACAATGGGGAGGGATAAAAAGGATATTACCCCCGCATTGCCAGGGGAACGAAAGGGGTGCTGGGGGCAACGGCCTTGTAGGCGGGGCGGATGATCTTGTTGCCGGGGTTAAAGACCTCCTCCATCCGGTGGGCGCACCAGCCCGCCATGCGGCTCATGGCGAAAAGGGGAGTGTACAGCTCCAGGGGAATCCCCATCATCTTGTATACCATGCCGGAGTAGAGATCCACATTGGCGCAGACGGCCTGGGTGTGGCCACGGTCGGCCATGAGCTTGGGAGTGAGGCGCTCCACGCTCTCGGCCAGGGCCAGCTCGGCGGAAAACTCCGCACCCTTCTGGGCGGCCACCTTGGCGGCAAAGGACTTGAGGAGCTTGGCTCGAGGGTCTGAGAGGGTGTAGACGGCGTGGCCCATGCCGTAGATGAGTCCCGAGCGGTCCCCCTCCTCCTTGTTCAGAAGGCGGGTGAGGTAGTGGGCCACCTCGTCGTCGTCCTTCCAGTCCTTGACCCCGTTTTCGATGTAGCCGAACATCTCCATGACCTTCTTGTTCGCGCCGCCGTGGCGGGGGCCCTTCAGGGAGCCTACCGCTGCCGAGATGGCGGAGTAGATGTCGGTGCCAGAGGAGGAGAGGACCCGGCAGGTAAAGGCGGAATTGTTGCCGCCGCCGTGCTCAGCGTGGAGGACCAGACACAGGTCCAGGAGCTTGGCCTCGTCCAGGGTGTACTGGTTGTCGTGACGGACCGAGTAGAGGAAGTTTTCCGCCAGGCTCAGCGCTTCATTGGGCCGGTGAATGTAAAGGCTCTCGTTGTCGTAGTAGTGCCGCTTCACGGAGAAGGCGTGGGCCACAATGACGGGAACCACCGAGATGAGCCGCAGGGACTTTTGAAGCTCGCTCTCCACATCGCCGGGCTCCGGGGCATCGTCGTAGGAGTAGAGGGCCAGGATAGAACGCCCCAGTTTGTTCATCACGTCCCGGGAAGGACCGCGGAGGATCATGTCCTCGGTGAAGTTGTTGGGCAGGGTCCGATAGGTTGCCATGACCTGGTTGAACTGCTGCAGCTGCTTTGCGGTGGGCAGGGAGCCAAAAAGGAGGAGGTAGGCGGTCTCCTCATATCCAAAGCGGTTTTCCGACATGAAGCCGGTGACCAGGTCGGCCATGTTGATGCCCCGATAGATGAGCCGTCCCTCCATAGGGACCCGGTCGCCGTCCTGGATGTAGTAGCCCTGTACGTTGCCGATCTGGGTGATACCCGCCATGACGCCGGTGCCGTCGGCGTTACGCAGGCCCCGTTTCACGTCCAGCTTGTCGTAATAGGCCGGGTCGATCCGGTTATGCTTTTCGAATTCGCTGCATAGGCTGTGGATGAGGTCATTGGACGTGCCTATCATAGTAGTCCCTCCCTAAGAGTTGATTTAGATTCCATTTAGTTTACTCCATCTTGGGTGAGTCGTCAAGAAAAGGATGGATGATATGAAACAAGTGATCGTGACAGCCCTGGCGCTGTTGGCTTTTTTGTTCCTCCTGCCCATGCTCCTCTTCGGGGGGGAGGGCCTTTCCCGCCTGCCGCCTTTCCCTGGAAGGGACGTGCCCGCCACCCTGTCTCCCCAGGTCACTCCGGTGGCTGCCGGCCCCCTGGATGAAGCCCGGGAGGTCACCCTTCTCCACCATGAGAGTGGGCAGGTGGAGAAGCTTACCATGGACCAGTACCTCTGGGGGGTGGTGGCCGCTGAGATGCCGGCCTCCTTCCAGACCGAGGCCCTGAAGGCCCAGGCGGTGGCCGCGCGCACCTATGCCCTGCGGAAGGGGAGCGCCGCCAATTCCGCCCATCCGGAGGCTATGGTCTGCGACGACCACACCTGCTGTCAGGCCTATATTACCCCCCAGGCCGCCGCCGTAAACTGGGGGGCGGAGACCGACTTTTACGCCGATAAAATTGCCGCTGCCGTGGCGGCGACCGACGGCCTGGCCCTGACCTATGAGGGGGCCCTCATCGATGCGGTCTTTTTCTCCTCCGCCTCGGGCTCCACGGCGGACGCCGCCGAGGTCTGGGGAAATGCAGTGCCCTATCTGCGGCCGGTGACCACCCCCGAGGGGGAGGAGGTCCCCAACTTCCACACCACCGTCACCGTTCCCCTGGCCGAGTTTAAGGCCGCTATCCTGGAAAAGCACCCGGAGGCGGTCCTGGGGGAGGACTACACCGTCTGGTTCGGTCCGGTGACTTACACCGCTGCCGGGGCGGTGGCCGCCCTTCCGGTGGGAGGGGTGGCGATGAGCGGGCTGGAGTACCGCGCGCTCTTCGGACTCCGCTCCGCCCGGTTTGCCCTCACGGCGGGGGAGGAGGGCGTGACCTTCCGGGTGACCGGCTACGGCCACGGTGCCGGGATGAGCCAGTATGGGGCCAACGCCATGGCCGCCCGGGGAGAGAATTTCAAAACCATCTTGACCCACTATTATACCGGCGTTACCGTTGAGACCGTTCCCTGAGCAGATGCCTTCCAGACCCGCTCCCATCATAATACCGCTTTACCTCCTTCGGGTTTTTGTGATACAATGTCATGTAATCATTTTAACAGGCCGAGGGCGAAGGAGGTCCTACCAATGAAAACGAATTACGATGTTGCCATCCTGGGTTGCGGCGAGGCCGGGATCTTTGCCGGCTATGAGCTGGCCCGGCTCCATCCCGAACTGAAGATGGTGGTCGTGGAGCAGGGGAGGGACATTTACTCACGGTCCTGTCCCATTGTGGCCGGGAAGGTGAAGGAATGCATTCAGTGCGCGGTATGCGACACCATGTGCGGCTTCGGCGGCGCGGGGGCCTTCTCCGACGGTAAGTTCAACTTTACCACCGCCTTCGGCGGCTGGCTTACCGACTTTATGGATCCTAAGGAGGTCATGGACCTCATCGACTACGTGGACTCCGTCAACGTGGCCCACGGGGCCACCGAGGAGGTCTACTCCACCGAGACCCCTGCCGCCAAGGCCCTGCGCCGCAAGGCGCTGGAGCACGATCTCCACCTCCTCTCCGCCCGGTGCAAGCACCTGGGCACCGAGAACAACCTCCGTATCCTCCAGAATATCTATGAGGGCATGAAGGACAAGATGGAGTTCCGCTTCCGTACGCCGGTGACCACTGTCGAGGTGGCCGACGGCGGCTACCGCCTCACCCTGGAAAACGGGGATTCCATTCAGTGCAAATGGCTTGTCGCCGGTCCCGGACGCTCGGGGGCCGAGTGGTTCGCCAACCAGTGCAAGAACCTGGGCATTGGACTCATCAACAATCAGGTGGACGTGGGGGTCCGGGTGGAGCTGCCCGCCACCGTCTTTGAGCACATTACCGATGTGGTCTATGAGTCGAAGCTGGTCTACCGCACCAAGCAGTACGGTGACCAGGTCCGCACCTTCTGTATGAACCCCTACGGCCATGTGGTGGCCGAGAACGTGGAGGGCATCAACACGGTGAACGGCCACTCCTACGCCGATCCCTCCCTGCGGAGCGAGAACACCAACTTCGCCCTCCTGGTCTCCAACCGCTTCACCTCCCCCTTCAACGAGCCATACCGCTACGGCAAACACATCGCCTCCCTGTCCAATATGCTGGCGGGCGGCGTGTTGGTCCAGCGCTTCGGGGATCTGGTGAAGGGGGTGCGGACCAACGAGCACCGCCTGGGCAAGAGCTTCACCCACCCCACTCTCACCGCCGCGGTCCCCGGTGACCTGTCCCTGGCCCTGCCCAAGCGCCAGCTGGACGACATCATTGAGATGATCTACGCCCTGGATACCATCGCCCCCGGCACCGCCAATTACGACACCCTGCTCTATGGGGCCGAGGTGAAGTTCTACTCCTCCCGCTTGGAGCTCTCCTCCGAGCTGGAGACCAAGCTCCCCGGTTTCTTTGCCATCGGTGACGGCGCCGGTGTGACCCGCGGCCTGGCCCAGGCCGGGGCTTCCGGCGTGAAGGTGGCAAGAGCCATCTCCTCCCGGCTCTGAAAGACCGCCGGAGGAGCCCCCCGAATCGACATCGGCAAAGCGGACGTTGCACCAATATAATTATGGACAACTGCCTTTGACACCCATTATTCACCCCGGCATGCATAGAGAAAATCGTTTTGATTTTGTGATTTTTTCAGAAGCCCCAAGGAGTTTTCCACATTTCCACAGAGTTATCCACACCCCCTGTGGAGCGGAAAAGGGGGCTCTTTATCCATGGCAGTTGACATAAAAACCTGTCAAGGCAACCTGACTATCAAATTCGACAAAATTCTCCCCCCTTTTCGCTCTCTCCCCAAATGGAACGGGACTGGGAGGAAGGGGGGCTTTTTTGGGAGGAACCACCATGACTGACCTCATCTGCGCCATTGCCACGCCCCCCCGTCCCTCGGCCATCGGTATCCTTCGGCTCTCCGGGCCGGGGGCGGTGGCGATGGTAGATTCCCTGTTTACCCCCCACGGGGAGGGGACCCTGGCCGACCGACCCGCCAGGCAGCTTTCCCTGGGTCTGCTGCGGGATACCCAGGGCCGCCTTCTGGACGAGATCCAGGCGGTGCGCTACGAATCGGGCTATACGGGGGAGGAGTCGGTGGAGCTTTTCTGCCACGGCTCCCCGGTGGTCCTCGCCCTGGCCATGGAGGCCTTCTGCGCCCGTGGGGCCCGTCCTGCCGGGCCTGGGGAGTTTACCAAGCGGGCTTTCCTCAACGGCAAGCTGGACCTGACGGCGGCCGAGGCGGTGATGGACCTGATCGACGCAGAAACCCCCGCAGCCGCACGGAACGCCGTGGGTCAGCTCACCGGAGCCCTGGCCCGGCGGATCGAGACCATCTACGACAGCCTGGTGGATGTGACCGCCCATTTCTGCGCCGTTCTGGACTATCCAGACGAGGACATCGACGCCTTTTCTCAGAAAACCATCCAGGATGCCTTGGACAAGGGGGCGGAGGAGCTGACCGCCCTTCTGGCCACCTGCCGCCGGGGGCAGGTCCTCACCCGGGGGATGCCCTGCACCATTGTGGGAAAGCCCAATGCGGGGAAGTCCTCCCTCCTCAACGCTCTGGTGGGCTATGAGCGGGCCATCGTCACCGATGTCCCCGGCACCACCCGGGACACGGTGGAGGAGCGGTGCGTTCTGGGGGGCGTGCTCCTGCGGCTCATCGACACCGCCGGGATTCGGGATACCGACGACAGGGTGGAGAAGATCGGCGTGGAGCGTAGCCGCAAGGCCATGGAGGAGGCTGGTCTCATCCTGGTGGTCCTGGATCGGTCCCGGCCCGCCACGGAGGAGGATATAGCTCTGGTGCGGGAGGCGGTCTCCCTGGCCCCCACCATCATCCTGCTCAACAAAATGGACCTGCCCATCGGTTTGGAGTGGACCGAGGAGCTGGACATCGCCGCCCACACCCCCATCTGCGCCAGGACCGGCCAGGGGCTGGAGGACCTGGCCCGTCTGGTGGCCTTGAAATTTCCCCAGGGTGGGGAAGAGGAGGGGGCCATTCTCACCAACGTCCGTCAGGCTGAGACGGCCACGCGGGCGCTGGAGGCCCTCCGGCGGGGCGGTGAAGCCCTGGCGGCAGGGATGACTCCGGACGCTGTTTTGGCCGATGTGGAGGAGGCTCTGGCCGCCCTGGCCGAGCTCACCGGCCGCTCTGTCACTGAGTCGGTCACGGAGCGCATTTTCTCCCGCTTTTGTGTGGGCAAATGAATGAGAAAAACCCGCCTTGCTTGTTTGCGTCCCGATCAGATGGTTTAACGAAAGAACTGCGCAGCCGGAAAAATGTCGGCTAAAAGAAGGCGGCGGGGGGATAACATCAAAAAATGCCTCATCTCAGAAGAGATGAGGCATTTTGTGTTTCAACTATGTGTTTTCCTCGAAGGAGACCCCGCAGTTGCGGCAGGTGATGTTGATCTTCCCCTTCCCCCGTGGGACCCGAAGCTGCTGTCCGCAGTTGGGGCACTTGAAGTAGCGGTGCTCCTTGTCCTTCCGCATGGCGGTGTGGAGCTTCCACCAGCGGATGGCGGGACCGGCGGCCCGGAGAAACCTGGCGTTTTCCGCCCGGCGATGGGGGAGGTTCCGGGAAAAGATGCGAAAGATGGCAAAGAAGAGGCCCACGGTGCCCAGGAGATAAAAAATATTCCAGCGGGTCAGCAGAGTCAGAAGGTAGAGGACCAAATAAAGGCCGAGTAAGAACCAGCCCAACTGGTCATATCCGTATCGACCGTACATAAACCGCTGAAGCCGAGCCCGCATGGTCCTTTTCCCTCCTTTTTGATGTTACTCATATCATAGTCTTTTCCTGACAGACAGTCAAGAAATCAAACGTAAACAATCTATGAATTTGCCTTGCCAACAGGGGAAAAAGCCGTTATACTGTTGAAAAAAGAAGAGGGAGGCCGATTCCATGACCCGAATCGACAAGGAGAATTACTACCTTGACATTGCGGAGACCGTATCCGAGCGGTCCACCTGCCTGCGCCGGTGTTACGGGGCCATCATTGTCCAGAGCGACGAGGTCATTGCCACCGGCTACAACGGTGCGCCCCGGGGCCGGGAAAACTGCGCAGACCTGGGCCGCTGTACCAGGGCCGAGCTGAAGATTCCCTCGGGCCAGCGGTACGAGCTCTGCCGTTCCGTCCACGCCGAGGCCAACTGCATCATTTCGGCCGCCCGGAAAGAGATGCTGGGGGCCACCCTTTACATGGCCTGCCGGGACCCGGAGACCGGAGCCCTGATTGCAAATTCCACCTCTTGCTCCATGTGCCGCCGGCTCATTATCAATGCCGGGATTGAAAAGGTGGTCATCCGGGATACCCCGAAGGAGTACCGGGTGGTGGATGTCCGCAGGGAGTGGATCGACGAGGACGATTCCTTGCCCTGTCACTGCTGAGCCGTTCAGAACGGCGTCCCTGTCCTTTGGGATGGGGCCGGGTCCGCCAAGGAGCGGATGGTCTCCCGCCGGGCCGGAAGGACCCGGTGGCAGACGCTGCCTGAGGAGCTTCCGTTTTCCGCACAGGCGGTATATAGAGCTTAAAAAGTGACAAAAAAGGACCGCTGAGGCGGTCCTTTTTTGCGGTTATTCGGCGTGGGTAAAAAGCCAGTTGGCGGCGCACCCGGCCAGGATGGCGGCCCCCAAGGGGAGGACGGCCTCATTAAAGACGATGGCGGGATGATGGGAGCCGGCACGGTGGTAGATCTCCTCGGGGCCGCCGGCGCCGATGCCCATAAAGACAGAGGGGACCTTCTGAGTAACCTC
>JAHHSF010000047.1 GCA_020025375.1 Oscillospiraceae bacterium
GTAGTCATCCACATAGAGGGACAGATCAGCGGCCAAGACCCCCACCAGGGTCACATTCTCAAAGTCGAGCCCCTTGGCCACCATCTGGGTTCCCAGGAGGATGGGGATCTTCTTTTCCCGAAAATAGGTCAGGAGCTTGTCGTGGGGGCGGGCGGGACTAATGGTATCGGCATCCATCCGCAGAATTTCCACACCGGGAAAGGCCGCTCGCAATTCCTCCTCCACCCGCTGAGTACCAGCTCCAATGAATTCGAAGGAACCGCCGCACACCGGGCAAAACTCTGGCTTTTTTTCCGAGTGGCCACAATGGTGGCACATGAGCCGCCCGTTGGCCGAATGATAGGTCAGATAGACGGAACACCGGGGGCACTCCGGCACGTAGCCGCACTGGGTGCAGGAGAGCATCCGATTGGCCCCCCGCCGATTGAGAAAGAGGATGGACTGCTCCCCCGCCAGGATGTTTTTTGCCAGTTCTTCCTTGAGAAGCTGACTCAGATTGCTCCCATTCCCTTGCTTCAGCTCCTCCTTCATGTCTGCGATGAGGACCTGGGGCAGCGCCCGCTCATTGTACCGTTTGGTCAGGCGGAAAAGATGGTAGATCCCCTTTTGCGCCCGGTAGAAGCTCTCCACGGAAGGGGTGGCCGAGCCCAGGACCAGCAAGGCCTTGTGGTAGGCACACCGATACTTTGCCACCTCAATGGCATGATACCGTGGGACGTTTTCCGACTTGTAGCTGTTCTCCTGCTCCTCATCCAAGATGAGCAGGCCCAGGTTCTCCAGTGGGGCAAAGACCGCTGACCGGGTCCCGATCACCACCTGGGCCAGTCCGGCTCGAATTCGCTTCCACTCGTCGTACCGCTCCCCCGTACGGAGGGAGCTGTGTAAAACAGCGATTCGGTCCCCAAAGTGGGAAGTAAATATCCTTAACAGTTGTGGTGTAAGAGCAATCTCAGGCACCAGGACCATGGCGGTCTGCCCCCGCTCCAGTGCCTCCTGGATGAGCCTGATATAGACCTGGGTCTTGCCGCTCCCGGTCACACCGTACAGAAGGGCGGCAGCAGCCTCTTCTCCCTTTGCCAAGTCGTTCAGGCCACGGAAGGCGTTCTCCTGCTCCTGGTTGAGGAGGATAGGCTTGGCCTCCGGCACATCGGTGACCTCAACCCGGCGGAACTCCTCTTCCTTTTCCAGGGTGATAAGCCCGTTTTTTGCCAGGGAACGAAAGGTGGCCGAGGAGGCCCCGGTAAAGTAACTAAGTTCCTTCACGGAGGCGGACCCCAGGGCGCAGAGTAATTCCATGACGGAATAGCGCAGAGGGGCCGTCTTCCGTTTGGGTGTGACCACAGCCATGGCCTCGTCGGGAGACACGGCCAAAACTGCCACCTTGCTGGTCTTGTCCCCCACTGCCCGGGTGGCCCCGGTCTCCAGAGTCAAAACGCCCTTTTCCAGCAAGGTTTTTAGGGCGGGCATGGGATCCCGGCTCCCAAAGGCATCCCGGAGCTGGCCACGTTCGGCCCCTCCCCCCTTGGCATAGAGAATATCCAGCGCCCTCTTCGCCCGGTCGGACCGCCCGGCGGCCTCCTAGGCTGTCTCCTTCTCTACCCCCTGGGCCACCCGATAGGTGTCCCGGATGGCGAAGTAAAGTCCGGCTGGCAGCATAGCCCGGGCGGCGTCATAGACGGTGCAAAACCACCGGTTCCGCATCCAAAGAGCCAGCTTGAGCAATTCCTCGGAGAGAACCGGCTCACTGTCCAGGGGGGCCAGAACTGATTTCAGGCGTGGAAGCCTTTCTCCCTCCGCCAGGTCGAGGACCAAGCCCTCCACCCGCTTATTCCCAGCCCCAAAGGGAACCAGTACCCTGGTCCCCGGGTGCAACGTCCCCCGCATTTCAAGGGGAACAGCATAGTTGTATGGCTTATCTATGGCGTAGGTGGCTGTGGAGATGGCGACTTTTGCCAAAAGGATGGGTTCCATCTTCTCCCCCCTTTCGCCGTCAAAAGGCAAGTGAACTGCAGTTCACTTGCCTTTTTTCTTTACTCAAAATCACAGACTTCGCTCACTGCGCCGCTAAGTTTCCCGTCGGCCACATCCTGAATTGCCATGCTCACAGGCTTATCTTCCAGAGGAATCCCAGCCTCCTCGGCGGAATCGGCAATCTTGCGGGCCCGCTGAGCCACCACATTCACCAACTGATAACGGCTGGGCACCTGCTCCAGCAGGTCTTTCATAGCAGGATAAAGCATCATAACGATCGTACTCCTTTCGGTTTAGACCCCTTCGGTCAAATGAATGCGCCGCTTCACACGGCAACTCTCAGCAGTGAGGATGGAAGTAATTTCCGCCGCGGCGTTGTCCACCCGGTCATTGACCACCAAATAGTCATACCTGGGAATCTCTTTATATTCCTCCCGGGCCTTCTGAAGCCGTCCGGCGATGGTCTCCTCGCTGTCGGTGTTCCGCCCATGGAGGCGGCGGGAGAGCTCCTCGAAGGAGGGCGGGATGATAAAGATAAGAACGGCATCCGGGCAAAGAGACTTGACCTTGGCCGCGCCCTGAACTTCAATGTCCAGCAAAACGTCGATTCCGGCGGCCAGCTTGTCATTGATGACTTTCAGGGAGGTGCCGTAGTAGTTGCTCACATATTCGGCATACTCCAGCAGTTCCCCGGCGGCAATCATCCGCTCAAATTCGTCCCGGTCCACAAAGTTATAGTTCACACCGTTCTCCTCCCCCACCCTGGGCTGGCGTGTGGTGAAGGAAATGGAGAAGTAAAGGTCCTCCCGATTACTCAGGAGCTGAGAAATCACGGTGCTTTTTCCCACTCCTGAGGGACCTGACAGGACGATGAGGGTTCCCTCTTTCTGTTTTTTTATCATGCCTCTTCTTCCTCCTCATTTCCTCCGGCCCGGGCGGACAATTTCTCCGGCGGGAGAGCCGACAGGACCAGATGGTCATTGTCCATAATGAGGACCGATGCTGTTTTTCGGCCATAGGTGGCATCGATGAGTCTCCCACGGTCCCGGCTCTCCTGAATCATCCGCTTGATGGGGGCGGACTCAGGACTGACGATGGCGACCAGACGCCCGGCAGATACCAGGTTGCCGAAGCCGATATTGATTAGTTTCAACAAAATCACTCCAGATTCTGAATCTGCTCCCGAATTTTTTCAATCTCCGCCTTGATGTCCACCACCACACGGGCGGTCTCAACATCACTGCACTTGGAGCCGATGGTGTTTGCTTCCCGGTTAAATTCCTGAATCAGGAAATCCAGCTTCCGGCCCACGGCCCCGCCTTTGGTCAGCAGATGGTCCATCTGGGCTAAATGGCTCTTCAGGCGGACGGTCTCCTCATCCACCGCCACCTTGTCGGCAAAGATGGCAGCCTCGGTGATGAGGCGGCTCTCATCCAACTGGCGATTTTCCAGGACCTCCCGGAGCTTGGCCTCCAGGCGCTGGCGGTGCTCGGTAACGATGCTTGGGTTGCGCTCCTCCACCCGGGTTGTGAGGGTCTCAATGGTCCTGGCACGGCCACGAACATCCTCCTCCAACCTTGCGCCCTCCCGGCTCCGCATGGCATCGAAATCAGCCAGGGCCAAATCCAGAACAGCCAGTAAATCACCAGCCACCTGCTCCAGGTCCTCCGGCGCCTTCTGGACGTTCAGCACGTCGGGGAAGCGGGACAAAAGCGAAATATTCAGGCTTTCGGGCAAGTCATAGTCGGTACACAGCTCTTCCAAGGCGGCCACATAGGCATCGGCCACCGGCTTGTTCACCGTGACCACCACATTTTCCGCCGCTATGGAATCAATGGTAACAAACACATCCACCTTGCCCCGGGAGATGGCCTCCTGCACCCGGGCTTTCAGAGCCTCCTCCGCAAAGAGATAGGCCCGGGGCATTTTTACGGTGCAGTCCAGATAGCGGTTGTTGACCGACCGGACCTCCACCACCAAATTGCGGCCATGGAGGGAACTCTCTCCCCTTCCGTATCCAGTCATGCTTTTTACCAAGGGTACTCTCCCCTTTCAAAAAACTTGAACAATTGCAAAATTATAGCATACCTCTACCAATTTCGCAACACTTTGGCAATTCGGTTCTGGTAGAGGGCAATAATTCTGGAAAACCCAAAGTCATAGACCAGGAACACCAGGTTTCCCCCCAGATAGGCCAGCCAAATGGCCCCGTCCAGCTGGGGAAAGCGCATCAGGAACAACGTGCGGAACAGCCAGAGGGCCAGGGTGAGGGCGGCGTTGAAAAAGGCCAGCTTCCCCGTCCACTCCACCACCCGCTTCCCGGTCCGCTCGGCCAGCCCCTTGACCATGGGATAGAGGCCAAAAAAGGCCAGGTAGAGCAAGGCAATATTTTTATCCGCCAGAAGAAGCAAGGCAAGAATGGCGGTCCCTCCGTAGCATAGAAAGCCAGCGGGCATGCCGCAGGAGACCACCGCCGCCGCAGGCAGAAGCCCCGCCGCCGCCGTTAATCCCAGCCGACCGCTGGGGGCCAGAGAAGCCCCATAGAGGAGAACCAAGGAAAGGGTGGTAAGCATAGCGGTAAGCGCCATCCGCTTGGCCTTGGCCTGAGAAGAATTTCTGTTCATATCTTTTTAATTACAACCGCCGCAAAGGCAGTTGAGACAGAGCATGGTGGTACAGCAATCGCAGGAATCCACCCCTCCGGCCCCATAGGGACGGTAGACCTGTCCCCCGTTTTGGAGCATAGCCAGAGCCTGGCGGTATTCCCCATTGCCGGGGGCCATCTGACAAGCGATCTGGATGTGCCGGGTCGCTTCGTCCAGCCAGCCCTTCCGATAGGCCACCGAGCCGGTGAGGAAGTGCCACTCGGCATCCTGGGCGGAGGCGGTACGGAGGAGCTGCTCCGCCTGGGTAAGATCCCCCATGTTGATAGCGCTCCGCACCCGCATATAGAGGGGATCGGCGGAGGCCCCGGTGGAGCCGTAGCCCTGTTGCCGCTGGCGTTGGTAACCGCTCTGGCTCTGATAACCACCTTGGCTTTGGTAGCCGCCAGCCCCCTTTTTGGAGAGGGCATCGTAGGCCTCGTTGATCTCCTTCATCTTCTCCTCGGCCAGGTCAGCCAGGGGGTTGTTCTGGTAGTTGTCGGGATGGTACTTCCGGGCCAGGTCCCGGTAGGCGCGCTTGATCTCGTCGTCACTGGCTCCGGGCTTTACGCCCAGGACCTCATAGGGATCTCTCATAGGTCACTTCTCCTGCGGTGTTTTTATTTTTCTTTTTCCATATGCCATGGAAAACCGCTTCTTCCACAGCGGGCAGGCCCATATATAAAATATTGCCCACAATGGGGCTCCAACAGCCAAGTTCCAGCAGATGATAGGCCGATACCGCCAGGTCCAGAGAGCGGTCCAAAGTGGCTTTTACTTCGGCCTCGTGGTGTTCCGGCCCATCAGGGAAGCGGAGCGGCAGGGGATTATAGTCCCCGGTCTCTCGGTCCTCTTTCCAGTCGTCCCAGGCGTCCAGCAGATAGATCCACCGGCCCACATGGTACAAAAGCTGCTCCATGGCCCGATCCCGCATGGGGTCTCCCTCCAAAGGCGCAGCGGCCCGCAGGAGGGTGGCGAAGGTGTCCGCCGGCTCGTCCAGGGTAGGGCAAGCCCCCTTTTCCAGGGCGTGGAGCCGGTCCAGGTTCTCCACCACCACCCGGTCGAAGTCCGGCCGCCAAGCCGCCGCTTTGCGGTAAGCGGGCTTCAGGAGGGCGGCCAGAAGTTTGGCTCCCAACCGTTCCCATCTCTTGCCATCCTCGGCCTTGTCCCTCAACTGATGGTAGGTCAGGATGACGCTCTCATCGGCAGCGACCTCCAGGCCGTGGTTCTGGACCAGCACACATTTCTTCTTGTGCGGACAGGCGATACACCGCCGCCCCTCTGTGACGGGCCGCCCCTCCCGGGGCGCCAGGAGCATCGCCAGAAAGGCAAAGTCATAGTTCAAAAAGAGGCGGGGGAAAAAGCCGTACCGGCGGCCCAGGGTGTGGCACAGGCCACAGTAGGCTGCGTTATACTCTTCCCACTCCCTGACCTTCAGCTCGTGCCGGGCAGGGCGAACATATCCGAACACGGGTCAGTTTAAAATCCGGGTAATGGAAAACTGCACCGCATTCTTCTGCACCCGCTTGTTCAGGGCGACGGAGACCAAAAAGCTCAGGCTGAAAAGAATGCCGCCCAAAAGGACGCTCCCGTTCTCTCCCAAACCCATCTGGCTTCCAATCATATAGCCCACCAGCATCAGGAAGAAGGGCAACAGATAGACCACCGCCGCCATGGAAAGAATACGCTTGCTGGAGCTCTCCACCAAGACCACATCCCCGGTCTGGGCGCCAGGGCCGTTATAGGCCTTCACCGTTAAATCGGGGTGGTCCAGCATCTTACAGCCACCACTGGCGCACTTGGAGCAATCGTGGGCGCAGGCGCTTACCCGCTTCACGGCCACCTCGGCCACGCCGGTGGAAAGAACCTTTTTTACTTTTGCCGTCTGTGTCATATATTTCTCCTTATCTGGACATGGTCACCGAAATGGAGTAGTCGCCACCGACCACGCCCACCTCATCGGTCCCATCCAGGTAGATCTTCACCGGGACCCGGAACTGCCCTACCGAGGGGCTCTGCTCCGACATGTCGGCCACCACCCGAAGCTGGTGGGGCTGAATCCGGGCCACAGCCTCTTCCTTGCCCCGGATGGCCACGCTAAGGGACTGGGTCACCGCCTCCGCAGTATAGCCCGCGGGAGGATTGATGGTCTCGATATTCGTCGTCTCCAGCACCTTGCTGGACAGGCCGCTCACCTTGACCGTGACCGCCGCCTCAGTGACGCCGCTCTCATTGCTCACATCCCCGGTCAGCTGGATGGGGAAACGGAAGGTCCCGGTGCCGTTCACCTTGGCAAGGTCGATGGTACCCAAATCAATCTCCTCCAGCTGGCTCACATCCGCCTCCTTGCCGGAGACCTGGATGCAGGGGGGCGAGATGGTATAGGTCACGTCCTTCTGCGTGGCTCCACCCCCGGCGGTAAAACTCACCGTCAATGGGATTTCTTTTACCATTACGATGGGGTAGACCACATAGATGTTGGAATTGCTGGTCTCTACCTCGTCGGCGGCCAACCGCTTCTCCTCATAGGTGACAAATTCAAAGGGCAGAATCCCGGAATAGGTGCTGTTCAGATCGGTCACATTCAAAGTGACCTCCGCATAGTCAATCTGATTGACCACACTGGCCGGACCCGAAACCGTCACGCTGGAGGGAGACAGGATAAAGGCGTCGGCCTGATAGCCCTCGGCCACACTCCCCAAGAAGTCTCCCCGGACCTCCACGGTCTTTTTGGCCCGCTTCTCCACAATCAGCTTGACCCGGTAACTCTCCCGATTGGTCACTGCCACCGTGCCGGTGGTAATAGTGCTGGGCAGGGCGATATTACACCGAAGGTCGTGCTCCCCTTCGTTGGCGACGGAGGAGACGTCCACGGTCACGGTCACGTTCTCATCGGTGAGCTTGACCAGGGAATTCCGCTTGCCCGTGACCCACAGGTCCAGGCTCTGGATATTCTGTTTGGTGATCATCAGCCCCCGGCTGTCCAGCACGTCCTGGCCGGTGACCGTGATGGGCACGTTGTTGATGACGGTATTGGAATCCGGATTCAGCTCGCTCACCACATAGAGCCACATGGCGCAGGCAATGAGGACGGAGATGACCACATAGAACCCCTTGCTCTCTTTCAGCTTATTCATGCTCAGACCACTCCTTCCTCTTGAAGCGGTCCAGGAAGGAAAGCTTCGTGACCATGGGCTCGGTGGGCTCCGGTATCAGTTCGGCCCGCAGAAGCCGCTCCAGGGTCTCTGGGGCCAGGTGGCGTTTGAGCATCCCGTCCACCGCCACCGAGATGGAGCCTGTCTCCTCCGAGACAAGGGCCACCACGGCATCGGAGCTTTCGCTCATGCCGATTCCAGCCCGGTGACGCATACCAAGGTCCCGAGAGAGGTTCACATTCCCGGACAGGGGCAGGACGCAACCGGCGCCGATGATGCGCCCTTCCCGGACGATGACAGCGCCGTCGTGAAGAGGGGCCTTGTTCCAGAACAGGTTCTTCAGCAGTTCGGCGTTGACGGTGGAGTTGAGGGCGGTACCCGTTTTGATGAATTCATCCAGGGGTGTCTTTCGCTCAAAGACCATGAGGGCGCCCACCTTGTCCTTGGACAGGGCGGTATAGGCGGCCACCGTCTGAGTGATGGCTTCCTCCACCGCGCTGGAGGAAGAGGACGGCTTGCCGAAGAGCATCTCTCCGATGGAGCCGCTCCCCACCTGCTCCAGGAAGCGACGGATCTCCGGCTGGAACACGATGACCAGGGCCAGCAGCCCCAACTCCATGGCCCGGCCCAGCATGAAGTTTATGACGTTCAGGTGGAAGATGGAGGAGGCCAGCAGGGCCACCACCAAAAGAACGATGGCCTTCGCCACCTGGGCCGTCCGGCTCTTCCGGACCAGCTGGATCAGCTTATAGACCAAAAAAGCGGTGATGGCGATATCCACGATGTCAAAGATCGTGATGAGCCGGATATAGCGCGGCAAGGTCGACAGGACCTGCAAAATCGTATCCATCTTGGTTTCCTCTCCCCTTCCTGACCGCTTCCCGCGGCACAATATCCTTATCTTAATGATTATACGGTATTCGCCTTGAATTAGCAAGGCAAGTTCCCATGAATTTTTCTTGAATTTTTCTGAATGAATAGAAAAAGAGCGGGCCGGAGCGTATCCGACCCGCAGGGTATTATGGGTTCTGTTTTCGGATGCGTGTCACCGCCTCGCCCAGGCGGCGCAGTTCCCAGGGCTTGTTGAAAGCGGAAACGCTGGCCCGCACCGTTCCGGTCTCCAGGGTCCCGGCGGAACGATGGGCAAAGGGAGCGCAGTGATAC
>JAHHSF010000048.1 GCA_020025375.1 Oscillospiraceae bacterium
GGGTGGAAGGGGTGGGCGAAGAGCTGTTCGCTCTCGGCCAGCTCCACGATCTGCCCTTTGTGGATGACGGCAATGCGGTCCGAAATGAAGCGGACAACCGACAGGTCATGGGCCACAAAGAGGTAGGTGAGGCCCCGCTCCTTCTGCAGCTTGGAGAGGAGGTTGAGTACCTGGGCCCGGGTGGACACGTCCAGGGCCGAGATAGGCTCGTCGGCGATGATAAACTCGGGCTCCATGATGAGGGCACGGGCAATGCCGATGCGTTGCCGCTGGCCGCCGGAGAACTCGTGGGGGAAGCGGCTGGCAAACTCAGGGAGCAGGCCCACGTCGGAGAGGACCCTGGCCACCTTGGCCTTCCGCTCCTCCTCGGTAAAATGCTGCGCCCCGGAGTAAAGGCCCTCGGAGACGATGTAGTCCACCTTGGCCCGTTCGTTCAGGGAGGCCATGGGGTCTTGGAAGATCATCTGAATCTCCCGGGTGACCTTTTTATCCAGCTCGGGGGAAATGCGGCCGCTGATGCGCTCGCCCTTGTAAAGAATCTCGCCGCCCGAGGTTTGGTTAATGCGGATGATGGCCCGGCCGATGGTGGTCTTGCCCGAGCCGGACTCCCCCACCAGGCTGAAGGTCTCGCCCTTATAGATCTGAAAATTCACCCCGTGGACGGCGGTGAAGGCTTTTTTTCTGGAACCGAAGGTGACGGTGAGGTCCTTCACGTCCAGGAGAATCTCACGGTTTTCAGCCATGGCGGTTCACCCCTCCTTCCCGGAGAAGTTTGATCTGCTCGGGGGGCTCCACCTTGGGGGCACGGGGGTCCAGAAGCCAGGTGCGGGCCTTGTGGGTGGGGCTGACCTCGAAGTAGGGGGGCCGCTCCACAAAGTCGATCTTCAGAGCCTTGGGGTTCCGGGGAGCAAAGGCGTCCCCCTGGATCTCATAGAAGAAGTTGGGGGGCGTGCCCTGGATGGAGTAGAGTTCCTCCCCCTTCACGCCCAACTGGGGCAGGGAGGAGAGGAGGGCCCAGGTGTATGGGTGGCGGGGGTCATAAAAGATCTCCTCGCAGGTGCCGATCTCCACGATGTCCCCGGCGTACATGACGGCGATGCGGTCGGCCACGTTGGCCACCACCCCCAGGTCGTGGGTGATATAGATGGTGGTCAGGTCGTATTTTTTCTGCATCTGACGGATAAGCTCCAGAATTTGGGCCTGGATGGTCACGTCCAGGGCGGTGGTGGGCTCATCGCAGATGAGGATCTTGGGCCGGCAGGCCATGGCAATGGCGATGACCACCCGCTGGCGCATACCGCCGGAGAACTCATGGGGGTACTGGGAATACCGCCGCTCCGGCTCACTGATGCCCACGTCGGCCAGCAGCTCCAGGACCGCCTTCTTGGCGGCCTCGCCGGTGAGGCCTTGGTGGAGGGTGACGGCTTCGCCCACCTGATAGCCGATGGTTTTCAGGGGGTTGAGGGAGGTCATAGGGTCCTGCATGACCATGGCAATCTCCCGGCCACGGATGGTGAGCCACTGCTTCTCGGTGGTGTATTGGGCCAGATCCTGGCCGTTGTAGAGGATGGAGCCGCCGGTGATGGAACCGTTGCCGTCCAGCAGGCCCATAAAGGTTTTGGTTAAGACGCTCTTGCCCGAGCCGGACTCCCCCACGATGGCCAGGGATTCCCCCCTTTGCACGTCCAGGGAGACTCCGCGGATGGTGTGGAGACTGCGGCCACGGAGGGAGAATTTCACGTCCAGGTCCCGGACGGAAAGGATGACGTTGTTTTCCATGTTCCGCCCTCCTTAATTTACGTGATTTTTGGGATCGGCCGCGTCGGCGAAAGCGTTGCCGATAATATAGAAGGAGATGGTCACGATGGACAGGATGATGACCGGGAAGAAAAGCTGGTAGCGCAGGGCGGGCTCCATCATCACCTTCCGGCCGGCCTCCACCAGGTTGCCAAGAGTGGGGGTCTCGGGGGGGACACCCAGGCCGATGTAGTTGATAAAGACCTCGTTGCCGATGGCGGCGGGGATGGCCAGGGCCATCCGCATGGTGATGATGCTCACCAGATAGGGGAGCAGGTTCCTGGTAATGATTCGCCAGGAGGAGGAGCCCAGGCAGCGAGAGGCCAGGTTGTAGTCCCGGTCCCGGATGATGACCACCTGGTTGCGGACGAAGCGGGCGGTCTGAAGCCAGGAGGTGAGGCACATGGCAAAGATCATGGTCCCCACGCCGGGACGGAGAATGTAGGAGATGATGATGACCAGCAGGGTCTGGGGCACGTTGTCAAAGACGTTATACAGCTCGGTGAAGAGGAAGTCCAGCTTGCGGACATAGCCCCAAAGCACCCCGATAAGGATTCCCAGCAGGGCATCGATGCAGGCCACGGCGAAGCCGATGCCCAGGCTGGTTCGGGTTCCGGACCAGATTTGGCTCCACAGGTCCTGCCCAATGGAGTTGGTGCCGAACCAGAACCGGTCGGCGGGCTTCTCATTCACGGCCCGGACAGTCTTGACGATGGGATTGCCCGCCTCGTCCAGGAGGGGCTCCAGGGTCCACATATCCACCTCGGCCTTCTCCATCCAATAGATGGTGTTGGCCTCAGGCTCATAGGGAAGGAAGGGCTCCAGAAAGGTGAACAGGAGGGTGGCCACGATGAGGAGGAGGAAGAACACGGCGGTGCGGTTCTTGCGGAAAGCCCGCAGAGTGGAGCGCCAGTAGGAGTAGTTGGAGTAGCCGCCCCGCTCCCCGGCATTGGGGTCATAGGGGGCAAAATCGAAAAGCTCCTCCGGCGTGTACTGACGCTGGACACGCTCCTCCAGGCTGGAGGCCAGGGCGGCCGTCTTGTTGTCTTTCATTCGGAAAAAAGCCATCAGCGGCCACCTTCTTTCTTGCTCAGGCTAATGCGGGGGTCCAGGATGGCCATGAGGATGTCGCCTGCCAGAAGGCCCAAAATGGAGATAGAGGCGTAGATCAGGACCAGGCCCTGGACCAGGGTGTTGTCCTGAAGCTGGATGGCGTTCACCAGCAGGCCGCCCATGCCGGGGATGGAGTACAGGCTCTCCACATAGAGGGAACCCATGAGCGTCAGGATAATGGAGGTGGGGATGAACTGGACCAGGGGCACGAAGGCATTGCGGAAGACGTGCCGGCGGGAGATGACTGCGCCGGGCAGACCCTTGGCCCGGGCCAGCTTCACATAGTCCTTGTTGGACTCATCCACCATGTAGCGCCGCAGCCACATGGCGTAATAGGCGATGTTGCCCAGGGAAAGGGAGAGAATGGGGAGAATCCAGGTAGAAGGGTCGTCGGGCTTGAAAAACATGGAGAAGCCCAGGGCATCGGTACCGTAGAACTGGATCATCAGATGATAGACTGCCGAGGGAACGGCCTGGATGACCACCACGAAGATGGTGCCCAGCTTATCCCCGATTTTCCACCGGCTCCGGGTGGACCGGGCCATGAAGATGCCCAGGGGCAGGCCGATAAGCAGGGCAATGCACAGGGAGGTCATGCCAATGGTGAGGGAGAGGGGGACCTTCTGGGCGATGATGTCGATCACCGGGGTGTTCACCCGGTATTTGTGGGATACCCCCAGGTCGCCCTTGACCAAGCCCTGCCAGAAGTTGGCCACCTGGACGGGGAGGGGGTCAGTGACCCCCAGCTGTTGCAGGCCCACTTTAATCTGATTCTCGCTCATCTTCTCGAAGTTCTGGAAATAACCTTCGATGGGCATGAACCGCAAAAGGGCAAAGACGATGGTGATAATGATGAATAGGGTCAGCAAGGAGCGTAGAAGACGCTTGCCAATGTATTTGGTCATGGGGATACCTCCTTGAAGTGGGGGCGAAGCGGATCAATCTGCCCCCCAAAAGGGGGGGTACATGGACCCGTTCCGAAGAGAGAGGAAGATGCAGAGCGGGAAGGCCGCCGAAGCGGCCTTCCCTGTCTGTCAAACAACACAGGAAAAAATGTTTTCAATTACTTGGAGACGGCCTTGGCACGCTCGGCCTCCCACTGGGTGTTCAGCTCGTTGAAGCGCTCCATGCTCATGGGGGTGTCCTGGAGGGACTGACCCTTATAGCGCTGGAGAGCCAGCCCATAGGGGGCATACTGGGCCTCAAAGACGTTCAGGCGGGTGGCAACATAGCCCTCCCCGATGGAAATGGAGAAGGGAATGATCATGGCATGCTCAATGAGGAAGGCCTCGGCCTCGGCGAAGGCGGCGTACCGGGCCTCGTCGTCATTGGTGATGGCCTTGGCGGCGTCCACCAGCTCGTAGTACTGGGCCACCAGAGCCTGGGTCTCCTCGCTCTTGCTATCGCAGGACTTCTCGGCGACGGAGCGGTCGGGATCCTGATACATAAAGTTATAGGAGTTGTCCTTGGCGAAGGGGTCAGTCCAGGTCTGGGGGTCGGCGTAGTCGGCACCCCAGTTGCACTTCATGAGGCCAAAGTCGCCGGAGCGGCGGACGGCGCCCAGGAAGCCGGTGGCGGGACCGGCCTCGACGATGATGTCGATATAGTCCTTGCCAAGAACGCTCTCCAGCTGCTGCTCGATGACCTGGCACTCCTTATCCCAGTTGGCGGTGTCGGGGTTGTAGCGCATATAGACCTTCACGGGGAAGGTGGCGCCGGCGGCAGTGAGTTCTTCCACGGCCTTGGCCTTGTATTCCACGGCGGCGGCGGCGTCAAAGCTGTCCCGGGCGGTGATGTCCTTCAAAGCAGGATACTGGGTAAAGTCCTTACCGGCGCCCACGGCGAAGTTGGGGGGAGTGATGGTGTTGTTCACCAAAGCCTGAGGATTCTGGGGATCTTGGATAGCCAGGGCATTCACCCGGTCCAGAGCGGCCATGATGGACTGGCGGAAGTTCTCGTTGTTCACGGCCAGGGTCCAGTTGTCAGGCTCCAGGGACTTGTCGAAGCGGGGTTCAAAGTTGAAGGTGTAGAAGTAGGAGTAAGAGACGCTCAGACGGCTGGGGGAGACCATGGGACGCTTGGCCTCGTCGGTAAGCCAGGCGGAGAGAAGGGAGGCGTCCAGCTGGGCCCAGTCCACCTCGCCCCGGAGGAACTGCTCGGGGGCCAGAGTGCCGGCGGTGTTGTTATACGTCCACACCATCTTGTCAAGCTTTACGTTGTCCTTGTCCCAATAGGTGGGATTCTTCACCAGAATGCGCTGGTACTGGGGCTCGAACTCACTCATGAGGAAGGCACCGTTGTAGAGAATGGTGTCGGGGCCGGTGGCGGCACCGAACTGATCGCCCATTTCCTCCAGGAAGGGGCCGTAGACCGGCATATAGCTGGAGTAGCTCAGAACAGAGGGGAAGAAGGAGCAGGGGGACTCCATGGTGAACTCCAAGGTGAGATCGTCCAGGGCCTTCACGCCCACGGTCTCAAAGTCCACGGGCTCCACCACCTCGATGGGGTTGCCGTCAGCATCGGTGGTTTTGGTACCGTTTTCGCTCTCCACCAGATAGGCGGTGTAGGCGTAGTAGGCGGCGGCGTTCTTCACGATTCCGTCATACATATACTGGGTGCCGGACTCGTTGGCGGCATCATTGGACCACTTGGCGGCGGTGACCCAGTCGTGGGCGGTCACGTCGGCCACTTCGTTGCCCTGATAGTCCACCCACTTCACGCCGGGGCGGATGTGGAAGGTCCAGACGGTGTTGTCCTCATTGGGTTCCCAGCTCTCGGCCAGGGAGGGAAGCATGTTGCCGTAGCTGTCGTATTCCACCAGGCAGTCCACGCAGTTGGCGGACATCTGGAGGTCGTTGGTATTGCCGGTGTAGAGGTAGTTGAAGGTGGTGACCTCGCTTGCGTAGAGCTGGCGGTAGACCTGCTCCTTGGCCTCGGAGGGCTTCTCCGAGGGGTTCTCGGAGGGGTTCCCCCCACCGCCGCAGGCGGCAAGGCTGAGGCTCATGGCCAGGGCCAGGGTGGTTGCGAGCAATTTTCTTTTCATGCTGTTTCCTTCCTTTCAGTGGTGCTCCGCCGAAATTTCCGGTGGGCTATGGGGCGGTCTGGAACGGGGAAATGCGAAAACGGGAGGGGCGCTCAGGAGTGCCAGTCCTCCACGGGGACAGTGGTGATACCAAGGCCGGGGGCGTCGATCATGGTGACGGTGGCCTCGTTAAAAATGGGACCGCCCTCGAAGGGGTCCACGGCACAGAGGGAGGGGCCGTCCAGATCGGCCATGGTGACGATGCCCTGCCCACAGCAGAGGTGGGCGGCGGCGGTGACGGCCAGCTTGCTTTCCAGCATACAGCCGGTCATACAGCGGACACCGTAGCTCTGGGCAATACCGCAGAGCTTCAAAGCCTGCCAGATGCCGCCTGTCTTCATCAGCTTAATGTTGATGAGGTCGGCAGCCCCGGTTGTGATAATCTTTACCGCGTCAGCGGGGGAGAAAACGGCCTCGTCAGCCAGAATAGGGGTTTGGACCCGCTGGGTAATGTAGCGCATCCCGTCCAGGTCCTGGGCCTTCACTGGCTGTTCCACCAGCTCGATGTCCAGGCCCTTATCCTCCATGGCCGAGATGATGGACACGGACTGCCTGGGGTCCCAGCCCTGATTGGCATCCACCCGGATGAGAATATCGGGACCCACCGCCTGCCGAATTGCGGCGATGCGCTCCAAATCCTTTTTCCCCTCCTTGCCCACCTTGACCTTCAAAATGTGAAAGCCGCGGCGGACAGCGTCCAGGCTGTCGGCCACCATTTCGTCGATGGGATTTACGGAGATCGTGATGTCGGTCTCAAAGCTTGGTTTGGCACCACCCAGGAGCTTCCAGAGGGGGGCCTTCCATCGTTTGGCCCAGAGATCGTACAGGGCCATGTCAACCGCCGCCTTGGCAGAGGTGTTATGCAGAATGCAACTGTGTAACTTGCGTTGGATACCCTCCATATCCTCGATGTCCATCCCGAGGATGGAGGGGCGGATGAAGTCCCGGATGGCGCAGAGAATAGAGCCGGTAGTGTCCCCGGTGATAACAGCGGTGGGGGGTGCCTCTCCATATCCCACCTCACCTGTGTCGGTAAGGATGCGAACCGCCACGTCCTCCACCCGCTCAACGGTGCGCAGGGCGGTCTTGAAGGGGCGGGCCAGCGGGAGGGAAATGGAGCCGGTCTGGATATCACGGATAATCATGGGGATGCCTCCGATTTTGCAATTTTGCGATGCATAAATTTCATATAAGGAAAATGAAAAACAAAGTTTGCATAGAACAATTCTACCATGAATGGCCTTTGATGTAAATAGCTTTAGCGCAGTAAATTGTTTTATAACACGAATATTTCTCTGGGGCCCAGTCGGTTTGGTAGATGTTGCGAAAGAAGAAAAAATCTGCTACTATAAAGAAAAGTACAATAAAATGGACAGTGATTGCAATAGAATGAACGCGAAAGGAGGGATGGAGATGGCAAGAGGTGCTAATCAGAAGCAGAAATTGCTCCATCTAAACCGAATCTTGGAGGAGCGCACCGATGAGGACCACCCCATGACCACCCCGGAACTCATCCGGGCTTTGGAGGAGACGGGAATCTCGGCGGAGCGGAAGAGCATCTACGACGACATGGAGACCCTGCGGCAGTTTGGGGTGGACATACAGAGCAGGAAGGGGAAACAGCCCGGCTGGTTCATCGGGGTGCGGCCCTTTGAGTTGGCTGAGCTGAAGCTGTTGGTGGATGCCGTCCAGGCCTCCCGGTTCTTCACCAAGCGGAAGAGCGCCCAGCTCATCGGTAAGCTGGAGGGACTTGCCAGCGTTCATCAGGCCAAGGCCCTCCAGCGGCAGGTTTTTGTTGACCGGCGGGTAAAGACCATGAACGAGAGTATCTATTATAATGTAGACAAGCTGCACAACGCCCTGGCCGCCGGAAAAAGTGTCACCTTCAAGTATTTTGAGTACAACGTGAAGAAGGAAAAAGTATTCCGCCGGGAGGGGCGGCGGTACGCCGTCCGGCCTTACGGCCTGGTGTGGGACAATGAGAACTACTATTTGGTTGGCTTTGACCGGGCCAACCAGGAGGTGCGGCACTACCGGGTGGATAAAATGGCCGAGCTGATGGTGGTCTGTCTGACCGACCCCGGGGAGGGACGGCCGGAGCATTTTGATATGGCAGATTATGCGGGTCGGCACTTCGGCATGTTCCGGGGTCGGGAGGGACAGATTCGCCTCCGGTGTGAGAAGCGGATGGTGGGGGTTATCTTGGACCGCTTCGGCCAGGATACCATTCTCATCCCGGACGGGGAGGACCACTTCACCGTCACGGTGAAGGCGGTGGTTTCCCCCCAGTTCTACGGCTGGCTTTTCTCCTTGGCTGATGGGGTGGAGCTTACCGCGCCGACCTGGGCGGTGGAAGAGTACCGGGAGAAACTGGGCCAGGCTTACTCCCAGGCTTCCCAGATCTCGGGGTGATACCCCACGGTGGCCTGGCGGCCGTTGCGGACAATGGGGGTCTTGAGGAGCTTGGGCTCCTCAAGGAGCTTTTCAAACTTGTCGGTGTCGTAAGCCAGGTATTGGAGCAGGGGAGCGTCCGGGCTCTTTGGGTCGATAAGGGCCTCCAGTCCCACGGCGTTTTTTACCGAGGTCAGCTCCCCTTTTGACAGGCCGAATTTCAAGATGTCCACCGACTGGAACTTGATCCGGCGCTCTTTGAACCAGCGTTCTGCCTTCTTGGTGTCGAAGCATTTGCTCTTTCCAAAAATTTGAATGTTCATCATGGGCCTCCTTTGGTGTTTGGTCTAGGATACCACACTTGGCGACCGGGGAAAAGAGAAGAAAGCGAAAATTTGAGAAAAGGTGTTGACAGGCAAGTCTCTTTATGGTAATATATCACTTGCGCTGAATGGCGTAACGGTGTATGCGCGAGTGGTGGAATTGGCAGACTCGCTAGATTCAGGTTCTAGTGTGCATTACGCA